>JAYQWI020001164.1:0-15400 GCA_035871815.2 Candidatus Parabeggiatoa communis | reverse complement strand
TATTGCTTTGTAAGGACTACCAACTGATAGTAACTGATAACGGGTAACTGAATTATGAGCATTAACGCACTTTCTATAGACGATTTTTTATCCTTAGACGATGCTGAATGTGAACGACGCATTGTGGCCGCTAAAGCGGCGCTTGATAAACGTTTAGTCATTCTTGGGCATCATTATCAACGTGAAGAAGTTTTTAAACATGCTGATTTTTCAGGGGATTCTCTGAAATTGTCGCGTCAAGCGGCTCAATCAGGGGCCGAGTATATTGTGTTTTGTGGTGTGCATTTTATGGCCGAAGTGGCTGATATTTTGTCGGCATCTGAGCAAAAAGCGATTTTGCCGGATTTGGCGGCCGGTTGTTCGATGGCTGATATGGCTGATATCGAAAAAGTGGATAAGGCTTGGCGCGAATTATCGGCCGTGTTGGATCCGGAACAACACATCACGCCGATTACTTATATTAATTCGGCGGCGGATTTGAAAGCATTTTGCGGTCGTCATGGGGGTATTGTGTGTACTTCTTCCAATGCTCAAAAAGTGTTGGAATGGGCTTTCAATCAACGCGAAAAGGTGTTGTTTTTTCCGGATCAACATTTAGGGCGCAATACGGGTTTTCGGATGGGGATGCCATTAGAAGAAATGGTAACGTGGGATTTTGATAAACCGAATGGGGGGTTAAGTGAGGAAGAGGTTAAAAAGGCGAAAATCATTTTGTGGGATGGGTTTTGTTCAGTGCATCAACAGTTTCACCCTGAACATATCGATCAATTCCGTGCGACTTATCCTGATGGAAAGGTGATTGCTCATCCAGAATGTGCTTATGAAGTCTGTGAAAAATCGGATGAAGTGGGTTCGACGGAATTGATCATTAAAACGGTTAAAGCTTCACCGGCCGGTAGCCGCTGGTTAGTGGGTACTGAAGTCAATTTAGTGAATCGCCTTGCTCAAGAATGCAAAGCGGATGGCAAGTTTGTTCACTACATGGCACCGATTGTTTGTATGTGTTCCACTATGTATCGCATTGATCCACAACATTTATTATGGACATTAGAGAATTTGGTTAAAGGAAACGTGGTTAATCAGATCAAAGTGTTGCCTGAAATCGCGGATCAAGCGCGATTGGCTTTAGAACGGATGTTGGCTGTTTCTTATTAAGAACTCGGGTGGATAAAGCTTATCCACCCAATCAAATTCAAATGCGAACTGGCATTAGAAACTCTTCTTAAGTGCGTTTGTGAACTTTCTAGACTTAGCATCGTCATAAGGTAGCTATTATTAACAAGCCAACAGCTAAAGCAGTTGTCTTAAAGCTCAAGTCACCTAAAGGTGACTAACCCAATATATCCATAGCATTAATAAGTTTTTTTTTGCCAAAAGCAAAAGGAGCTTGTGTGACGGTTGGCAGTATAGCTTGGCCAAAATCAGCACCGCTTACAACACACCATTTTTTTGGCTGGAATACAAATAATGGTAGCCTTGTATCCCTCTTTGGCTCCAACTACCAAGGATTTGGTTTGTCGGGTTAAAACCGAAAACTCATTTTCTTCCATTGAGGCTTTCGCCTGTTTCAAAAAACTATAACTTTAATGTTGCTATTTTGCAAATTAGAAGAAATAGCGGGTGTTTCTTCAGCCTTTTCTGCCTCTTCTTCTGCCTGAGTGACACTTGTGAACATCAAGGCAGCAGAGGCGACAAGGGCTAAAACTTTCAGATACTTCATGCTGTGTTATTCTCCTACTGCGTTAAAAAAATTGAGTATAACAGTAGAGAGAGCAAGCACAAGGGATTGACACGTAGAAACCGATACGCGAAACGGAGACGCGAAGCATCGCGTTTCTACATACAATGAAGATAGTTGATAATTGATGTGGTATTTGAAAAATCTATGAAAAAAAACTTATATGAGGTACTTGAAGTCTCACGAGAGGTCAATTCAGAAGAGATTAAGGCCTCTATGATACGTTTAGGTAAAAAATATGCCGCCGAAAGTCAAAAGAATAAAGCTGCACGCATTCAGTACAATCAAATTAAAGAGGCCTATAAAGTCTTAGCGAGTCCTTACTTACGGGCCAGTTATGATGATCTTTTAAAACAAACCCAAGAAGAAAAAAAGAAAAGTCATAAAAAAGTACGTCGTTGTTTCAAAAAGTGGGTCATAACAAGCAGACGAGCGATAAGACGCTGGCGAGTGACTAAATGGCTTATTACAAAATGGCAAATCATCAAACCCCAGATGATTAAAGCTTGGCATGTTTTTAAACAACAAGTGATTAAGGGCTGGGAAGTCAGTCAAGAGCAAGTGATTAAAGGCTGGCGAGCCACTAAACAGCAAATGATTGAAAAATGGCAAGTTAAGAAAAAACATCTGATTGAAAAATGGCCAAATAATCAAGCGGTTGTTAAAGAAGGGGAGGCATTAGAAAAAGTCAATCAAGCGGAAGTTGAGAAGCCACAGACGGATCAAAACGTGAATAAACGTCTGTCTGCTAAAGGATGGAAAATTATTCAACAGCGAGGTAGTAGCCAATATCTCCGCCATGCTCTGATACATAATGAAAAAATTCTCTACCAAGCTGAAACACATTGGTTTTTTGATATCGATTTTGTGGGTATATTGTTTTTTATTGTTTCAAGCTATTTATTAATATTCGATCCCCTGTTTGTGAACGATGAAATGCCAACGGTGTCACTGTGGATGCCTTTTTTAAAAGAGGGATTAGAAGTTTCCGTGTGGCGTTTAGGGTTGACTACCTTAATTTTTGTGGCACTGATGGTGATTTGGGAGGCCTTTGTTGACAATAAAAGCACTGAATTAGTGATCACGTCAAGACGAATTCTTTATAAAAGGGGAGTATTAGGCCGGGCACTGATTGATTTAAAACTGGGGCGATTTGAAAGTATTACTGTCAAGCAAAATTTTTTGGGGATAACTTATGATTTTGGGAGGATAACGATAACTGGGGTAGGCTGTGTGAAAATCACGATTCCCCATATTGTCTCACCGTTGAGATTTAAGAAGACTTTGTGGCAGGTATTGGAGGAATATGTTGAACAGGCGGGGGGGAGAAATTAAATTCAAATGAATCTATTTACACACATTTTAGTGTGCTATTACGATACGCCCTGAAGAGGAGTCGAACCTCTGGCTTTCCCCTTAGGAGGGGGATACTCTATCCATCTGAGTTATCAGGGCATAATGAAAAAATGGTGGAGCCGAGGAGGATCGAACTCCCGACCTCTGCCATGCGAAGACAGCGCTCTCCCAGCTGAGCTACGGCCCCTTAAAACGGGTTGCTATATTACCACACTACTTCAGACAAATTCAAGATATTTTTTTGTTGATTATTTCTCGCAGGCACAATCCGAATGCAAACACAACTTTTATTATGAAAAATTTCTGGCCCTAACCAAACCACTTTATCAAGCCTCCCCTTAACAAATCAATATAATATCTTATTAATTAAGACATAATTATTATCTTTAACAACTAAAACCTGTTTTTAGCAGCGGGCATTATACCGAAATTAAATAAGTTATGCTAGCCGCTATTGCGATTTCCTTATAAACCTTCCCGCGAATACCAAACATCGGTAGTCAAACGCTCCTGCAAACGCCGCACAGCGGCCCGTACTTGATTAGGCGCTGTTCCCCCTAAATGATCACGCGCTTTGACTGAGCCTTCTAGGGTTAACAACTCATACACTTCTTCATCAATCAAGGCTGAAAAATCTTTAAATTCATCTAATTGTAATTCGTGTAAATCTTTACCCGTTTCAATACAATGCCGCACTGCTTTGCCCACAATTTCATGGGCATCTCGAAAGGCTACGCCTTTGCGTACCAAATAATCCGCTAAATCGGTTGCCGTGGTAAAACCACGTTGTGCTGCGCTGTACATATGTTCAGATTGCACTTGCATCGTGGGTATCATATCGGCATAAACGCGCAAACAGCCTTTTAACGTATCAATGGTATCAAACAGTGGCTCTTTATCTTCTTGATTATCTTTATTATAGGCCAACGGTTGCGATTTCATTAAAGTCAATAAACTCATTAAATGACCATACACGCGCCCCGTTTTACCGCGTACTAATTCAGGCACATCTGGATTTTTTTTCTGCGGCATGATAGATGAGCCGGTACAAAAAGCATCGCTTAACTCAATAAATTGAAATTGCGCTGATGACCATAATATCAATTCCTCGGAAAAGCGCGACAAGTGCATCATCAATAAAGCCGCGGCGGCCGTAAATTCAATCACAAAATCTCGATCACTAACAGCATCTAAACTATTTTCTGCGACGGTGTCAAAGCCAAGTAATTGAGCCGTATAAGGGCGATCTATCGGATAACTCGTTCCCGCAAGCGCGGCCGCACCCAGGGGCAAACTATTGAGGCGTTGACGACAATCTTGTAAACGCCCTTTATCACGCAACAACATTTCACACCAAGCTAATAAATGATGTCCAAACGTAATGGGCTGGGCACTTTGTAAATGGGTAAACCCTGGCATCAACGTCTCAGCCTCACGTTCAGCAACCTCAACCAAGGCCTTGATCAGGCGCGTCAAATCAGCCTGAATGCCATCCATTTCATCGCGCAGATACAAACGAATATCTGTCGCCACTTGATCATTTCGAGAACGGCCTGTATGTAACTTTTTACCCACCGCGCCGATTTTTTGCGTCAACCGGGTTTCAATATTCATGTGGACATCTTCTAAAGCCACTGACCAGTTGAATTCACCCCGATCTATTTCGACTTCAATCTCGCTCAAGCCCTCAACAATTTGAGTACATTCCGCCTCAGTCAAAACGCCAACATGGGTCAACATCCGCGCATGAGCTATTGAGCCTTTAATGTCATAGGCATATAAACGTTGATCAAAACTCACTGAGGCCGTGAAGGCTTCCACAAAAGCATCAGTTTGGGCCGTAAAACGCCCACTCCAAGGTTTTTCTGTCATTCTTTATCAATTAATTATCAATGTAGGGTGGACAACATCGTTCTTGTTGTCCACAAGTTATCAGTTATTGGTAATATTGAGTATAACGAAACGGTACTCATATAAGTTGCCAATAGGCAAAAAAATAGGCACATCAAGTAATCTTAATGACTTGTATGTGCCTAATGAAAAATGAATACTGATCAAATCACTTTTAATCAAAATGGTTTTATAATTTTTTGATTTGACATGATTCAATTCAAGCCTGTTGCCTGCTTAGTATTAGGTAATGGGTAGTGAATAACCTTATAAACTGTCTTCTTCTGACAATTTATTAGCATAATTTTTAATTTCAGCGCTGGCTTTCAGGCCTGATATGAGGTAGTTAAATTCGCTTTCGCCGAGTGCCTGTTGTTGCCATTTTTTGGCCTGTTCACGGGGATCAGGTGTTTTACTGTCTTTTTCTGAGGGGGCAGAAGGGGTGACGACACCGTCTTTAACTTCTAGCAATGTTATCAAGGCGTAGTCGCCCTGATCTAAGTGAATGCCTTGATAAAGTGCGGTTTTTCCGGCAGGATGCCCCATTTTAAAGGCCTCACGCACGATATCGCGATTAGGTGTGGTATCTTGCCGCTTAACCCAATGTGCAGATGACCAACTCAAGCCTTGTTCTTTAACGATTTCAGGATCGCCATTTTGCTTAATTTGGTCAAATAGGCTTTCTCCTAGCACTTTTGCTTGTTCCTGAGTCCTTTCTTGTTTTAAAGCTTCGATAATCTCGTCTCTCACCTCGGCGAGGGGTTTTGCTTGAGCCGGTTGATGATCTTTGAGGCGCAATACAACGATATGTTGTTCACCGATGGTAATCACTTCGCTGTTGAGGCCTTCTTTTAAGACTTGATCACTGAAAGCAGCCTCAATGACTTTAGAATGAGAGAGGATAGCGTCTTTTTGATTGCCGCCCTTGTGATCAAATAACTCAGTGGTTTGGCTTTCCCGTTTTAACGTGTTTGTCAGCACTTCTAAACTATTGGGATGCTCAAAAGCAAGATTGGCAAATTGGTCAACTTGACCGTAAAACTCTGATTCAAGACGCTCTTTTTGAAACTCTTGCTTTAATTGTTCACGCATTTGAGCATAAGTTTTGGTCACTTCTGGGGTGGCATCATCCAATCTGATGATATGAAAACCATATTGCGTTTTCACCGGTTCGCTGACATCGCCCATTTTCAGAGCCTTCACAGCGTCTTCAAAGGGTTTAACCATGTTGCCAGTACCAAACCAGCCTAAATCACCGCCTTTTCTCTTGCTGCCAGGATCATCCGAAAATGCTTTGGCTAATTCCTCAAAAGATTCACCAGCGCGTATTTTAGCTAACACATCTTGCGCTTTTTGATTTGCAGCCTCAACATCGGCTTGTGTAGCGTCCACTTTAATCAAAATATGCCGTGCTTTCCATTGCCCTGGGGTTGTAAAAAAGGCTTTACGTTCTTCATAACGTTTTCGGAGTGTACTTTCATCAATCTCTTGTTCTGTCAAGACCAAATTATTTTCTGATAACTCCACATATTCGATGCTCACTTTTTCAGGAATTCTGTATTGTTTGGCATGTTCTTTATAATCATTTTCAATGTCAGCATCAGTAATCGTCACTGAGTCATCAAAGCGAGTGGTGGGAATAATCAGGTAACTGATAGAACGTTGTTGTTCTTCAAGGCGTGTACGTTGTTGTTGATCATAGTCAGTCACTAAAGCAGAACGTAATACGCCTTCACGGATTTGATCCGTTAGTAGGGCTCGCCGAATTTTATACTCAAACTCGGTGGGGTTCATACCTTGAGAACGTAAGGTTTGTTCATACCGCGCTTGTGAAAATTGATTATCTTCGTGAAACGCTTGAAAACTATGGATACGTGTTGCCAATAAGGCATCACTTATCCGCATATTGGCATCGCGAACTGATTGCACAAGCAATTCTTCTTCTATCATGTAGTCTAAGGTATTTTTCCGCAATTGCTGCAATTGTTCATCGGTAAATGAAAAGTCAATACCTTGATTTTGAAACATGGCGCGTAATCGGTTTTGCTGCTGAGACACTTCTTGTTGAAAATCTCTTTCCGACAATTCAACACCATTGACTTCTGCGATCAGTCTTTTAGGTACGGGGTGCAAATATTCACCCATTCCCCACAAGGCAAAAGGTATGCAGATAATAATAACAATTACCCAAGCCAGCCAACCGCGGGCACCATCACGGATATTTTGTAGCATATTGTTTGATTTGTATTAATTGTGAAATGAAGTAACGAAGTCATTGTGAAACGAAGTAACAAAGTAATGAAGTCATTGTGAAACGAAGTAATGAAGTAATTAATATAATTACGAATTCTAAACTTTGTTCCAAACGGAATGATGAGAATTGAGAATTGAGAATTGGAAGTGAGATTTAAACTAGTTATTCATTAATCAGGAAAAAGAGTATAGCAAATACGTTGGCCGTGAATATTTAATTCCAATAAATCCGACAAAAATGAGTTTAATTAGGCTAACGGAGTGAATAATTGATGATTTAATCATTTACAAATTATTGAAAAATTGAAAAATTAGCAATTCACAATTCACAATTACTTAGTAACTTTGATTCACAATTAATTTAATAAAAAAAAAGCGCATCTCTAAAAAAGATACGCTTTTATATTCACTTATTGAATAATTAATGGCGGAGCAGACGGGAATCGAACCCGCGACCCCAGCCTTGACAGGGCTGTACTCTAACCAGCTGAGCTACTGCTCCAAATAAATTTTGAAATGGTATGAAAGGGGCACCGCTTAAAACTTTGGTTTCAAAATATTTAACATATTAACCTTCAAATCCAAAACCACTCCAAACAGAAGTGGCGCATTATAATCACTTTATACAAAAAGATCAACTATTTTTTACTATTTTTTACTTTACATTTTAAAATAATGGGTGTTGAGGGACTTGAACCCCCGACATTCGCCTTGTAAGGGCGACGCTCTTCCAACTGAGCTAAACACCCAGATTAATTCATTAATGAACTATTCTTCGTCGTTTACCGCATCTTTGAGCGCTTTACCAGGTTTAAATACGGGTACATTTGCAGCCTTTATATCAAGGCGCTCACCAGTACGTGGATTACGCCCCACTCGGGCTGCACGCTCACGTACCATGAAAGTACCAAATCCTATCAAAGTGACTGTGTCGCCTTTGCCAAGGCTATCTTTGATATTTTCTATCACCGCATCAACTGCTTTTGAGGCAGTGGCTTTAGGCATCTCAAGGCTTTCAGCAACCGCCTGAATTAATTCTGATTTGTTCATTTTTCCCCCGTTTTAGGTGGCAAATAGATAAACCCAAAAAAATATTTAACTTAATATTAGAGTTTATACCGATTTAATACAACTCATTAGATTTAAATAATTGAAAATTATTATTTTAGTAAAAGTCCTAAAATCAATATTTCACGCAAAAGCTTTTGCCTGAAATTGAGGCTAAAGTTGGATATTCGCGCCAACTTTAACATCGAAACTTAAATTTAATCGGTATAATGTCTATTGGTTCAATTGATAAACATTAAAGATAGGCACAATACATGCCATTATACAAATAAACTAATACCTAACAATCACACATTGTTGTTCATTGTAGCATGTTAGTGAGTTTGTACACTCGTTTTTTTTTCTAAACTAATTGTTCCGTCTACCATTGGCTTATTAACTATAGGTTCTTTTTTCTCTAGTGCCGTTGGTATCCGTTGTAGAGCAAATCCCAATACTTCTTCTATCCACTTGACGGGTCGTATATTTAAATTATTCTTAATATTCTCAGGGATTTCCTGTAAATCCCGTTGATTTTCTTCGGGAATCAAAACGAGGCGTATGCCACCTCTCAGTGCCGCCAATAATTTTTCTTTCAATCCACCAATAGGTAATATTTCACCACGCAAGGTAATTTCACCTGTCATAGCGACATCAGCACGTACTGGAATATTTGTCAATACCGACACCATCGCAATACACATACCAATACCTGCACTGGGTCCATCTTTTGGTGTTGCCCCTTCTGGTACATGGATGTGCAAGTCGTATTTTTTATAAAAATCATCTTCTATTCCTAAGCTTTTTGAACGAGATCGTACCACGCTCATAGCTGCCTGAATAGATTCTTGCATAACATCGCCTAATTGTCCAGTATATGAGAGCTTTCCTTTGCCAGGCATCATGGCAGCCTCAATGGTCAGTAAATCACCTCCTACTTCAGTCCAAGCTAATCCTGTCACTTGACCAATACGATCTAGCTCTTCGGCACGCCCAAAACGAAAACGTCGTACACTTAAATATTTCTCTACATTATTTGATGTGACAATTACCTTTTTGTTTTTATCATCATTGGACTTAAGAAGCAAGATTTCTTTAACCACCTTGCGACAAATCTTAGCTATTTCACGTTCGAGATTACGCACTCCAGCTTCGCGTGTGTAAAAGCGAATAATATCACGTATGGCACTTTCATCAATCTCAATTTCAGATTCTTTGAGACCATTATTTTTCATTTGCTTATGCAGCAGATAATGCTTAGCTATTTTGAGCTTTTCATCTTCTGTGTACCCAGAAATACGAATAACTTCCATACGATCTAACAAAGGGGGAGGTATATTCAAGGTATTAGCTGTCGCAACAAACATAACCTCAGACAGATCGTAATCCACTTCCATATAATGATCATTAAAGGTATGATTTTGTTCAGGATCAAGTACCTCTAGCAAGGCAGCAGACGGATCTCCGCGAAAATCCATCGACATTTTATCCACTTCATCCAATAAAAACAAGGGATTACGCACCTCAATCTTAGACAAATTTTGAATAATTTTACCTGGCAGTGAACCTATGTAAGTGCGGCGATGTCCACGAATCTCCGCCTCATCACGTACTCCACCCAAAGACATTCGCACAAATTTACGGCCTGTAGCCCGAGCAATCGAGTGGCCCAATGAAGTTTTACCAACCCCTGGGGGACCGACTAGACATAAAACGGGCCCTTTTAGTTTTTTGACGCGCAGTTGCACGGCAAGATATTCAAGAATCCGCTCTTTAACTTTTTCTAAACCATAATGATCTTCGTTTAAAATTTTTTCTGCTTTAGCGATATCGCGACTGATTTTAGTGCGCTTTTTCCAAGGTACGCCAACCATCACATCAATGTAGTTACGCACTACCGTGGCTTCCGCAGACATCGGCGACATCATTTTAAGTTTATTGAATTCGGCTGTAGCTTTAGTTTTAGCCTCCTTAGACATGCCAACTTCTTCAATTTTTCGGGCGAGATCATCAAGTTCATTGGGAACATCTTCAAGTTCTCCTAACTCCTTTTGAATCGCCTTCATTTGCTCATTGAGATAATATTCTCGTTGGCTTTTTTCCATCTGGCCCTTGACTCTTTTACGAATACGTTTTTCGACTTGGAGCAAATCAATTTCTGACTCCATCAAAGCAACCAGATGTTCCAAACGTTTCTGTACATCAATTATTTCAAGTATTTTTTGTTTTTCTTCAATTTTAATTGCGATGTGGGCCGCGATAGTGTCAGCTAATCTACCCGGATCCTCAATACTTGATAAGGAATTGAGCATTTCGGGTGGTACTTTTTTATTCAGTTTAATATAGTGATCAAAGCGCGACATGATAGAACGCTTTAATGCTTCAATTTCTTTTTCATCAATTTTGTCGGTAAATAATGATGTGACACGAGCAGCAAACAGTTCATTCATAGACAGAAAATGAGCAATTTTTGCCCGTTGTCCGCCTTCAACTAACACCTTTATTGTTCCATCTGGCAATTTTAATAATTGTAAAATGCTAGAAATACTACCAATAAGATGAACATCATCCACCCCAGGGTCATCAGTTGCTGCATTTTTTTGTGCCACCAACAGAATCTGTTTATCCTCGGCCATCGCTTTTTCCAAAGCGTGAATAGATTTTTCTCGGCCCACAAATAATGGAATCACCATATGCGGGTAAACAACCACATCCCTTAAGGGAAGTACCGGCAAGACCACGGTTGGTCCTTCTATTACATCGGAGGTCTTGTCATTCTGCACCATGGAGATTTCCTCTAAATCTGTTATATGTTATCTGCTATCCTGTTAATGTTTTTTACGTTATCATTTTGATTATCACATTAAATTTTTAATTGTCAATCTTCTCAACTCATAAAAACCTCACGGTTCACTGATATTATCGGTCTGATGCTGCCAGTTTTATTTCATTTTCATAAACAAACTTAGGTTTTGATTTACCTTCAACGACTGCCTCATCAACAACAACCTTAGCCACATCACCCATGGAAGGTAATTCATACATAGTATCTAATAAAACCTGTTCAAGAATTGAACGCAAGCCTCGCGCCCCCGTATTTCTATTCACCGCTTTACGTGCCGCAGCTCGTAATGCATCCGGTCGAAATTCCAATTCCGTACCTTCCATCTCAAACAAACGCTTATATTGTTTAGTTAAAGCATTTTTAGGTTCTGTGAGTATTTGCACAAGTTGCTCTTCATTGAGTTCATCAAGCGGAGCGCTAATCGGTAAACGTCCTATCAATTCAGGAATTAAACCGTACTTAATCAAATCTTCCGGCTCCATGGTGTTAAGCAATTGATTAAAAGAGCGTTTATCGTCTTTTGCAGAAACTTGTGCCGCAAAACCTATACCACTTTTTTCTGAACGAGCCCGAATTATTTTTTCTAGTCCCGCAAAAGCACCGCCACAAATAAATAAAATTTTTGTGGTATCAATAGCAGTAAATTCTTGTTGAGGATGTTTTCGACCCCCTTGAGGCGGTATAGAAGCAACCGTACCTTCAATTAATTTTAATAAGGCCTGTTGGACACCTTCTCCAGAAACATCTCGGGTTATTGAAGGATTATCAGACTTGCGAGAAATTTTGTCAATTTCATCTATATAAATAATAGCCGTTTGCGCTTTATCAACATCGTAATCACAACTTTGCAATAATTTTTGTAGAATATGTTCGACATCTTCACCAACATAACCCGCTTCTGTGAGCGTTGTCGCATCGGCCATGGTAAAGGGCACATTTAACGACCGTGCCAGTGTTTCGGCCAGTAACGTTTTGCCACTGCCCGTCGGCCCAATCAATAACACATTACTTTTAGCTATTTCTACATCATCATTCTGGATATTAGTTTCTAAACGCTTGTAGTGGTTATAGACCGCCACAGACAAAACCTTTTTAGCATAATCTTGCCCTATAACATATTCATTTAAACGCTGATTGATTTCATGCGGAGTTGGCAAAAGAGGACGGCTGTTGTTGGGCTCACCGCTTTCCGGGAGCTCTTCTTGTACGATATCATTACATAATTCAATACATTCATCACAAATAAATACTGAAGGCCCTGCAATCAGCTTGCGAACCTCATGTTGGCTTTTTCCACAGAAGGAACAATATAGCAACTGATCATCAAAGCCATATTGGCCTCTCCTCTTATCAGACATAGCGTTATCAAGTTATCAGTTATAGGTTATCAGTTTAGCGCGAAAGTTTTTCGATTCGCGACAAACTTTCGCGACGAATTCAGTTATTAAGAAACACTGTAAATGTCGTTGTCCAGAAAAATTAATTAAATTTACTCTGATTCACGATTCGCAATTTGCAATTAAACGACGGTATTCAAATTGACAACCCTTAATAAGAAGCCACAAGTTAAATCACTTTTAAATTCATAACCGTTTAAAAACTGCTCACTGCTCAGTGTTGTCGTCCACTGATAACTTTTGTTGCAAGGCTTGCCGACTTGATAATACCGCATCAATCAATCCATATTCTACCGCTGCATCTGCCGCCATAAAATTATCCCGTTCAGTATCTTCTTGGATTTTTTCTAAGGGTTGTCCGGTATGTTTGGCTAATACGGTATTCAAACGTTCACGCACTTTTAAAATTTCCCGAGCGTGAATCTCAATATCTGTCGCTTGACCTTGAAAACCCCCTAAAGGTTGATGAATCATTATGCGTGAATGGGGTAAACAATAACGCTTATCCTTAGTCCCCCCGGCAAGCAGTAATGCACCCATGCTGGCGGCTTGTCCAACACACAAGGTACTCACATCAGGTTTGATAAATTGCATCGTATCGTAAATAGCCAATCCCGCACTCACAGAACCACCCGGTGAATTAATATATAAATGTATATCTTTCTCTGGATTATCTGATTCTAAAAAAAGCAGTTGAGCGACAATCAAATTAGCCATGTAATCTTCAACTTGACCCACTAAAAAAATCACCCGTTCTTTAAGGAGCCTAGAATAAATATCATAAGCCCTCTCTCCGCGTGCCGATTGTTCAACGACTACGGGTACTAAACCACCAGTCGCCCAAACTTCAGACTGTTTTCTATCATTCATTAGTTAGCAACCTGTTCAGGGCATTCAATGGGGAGCCATCACGGTATTATAAAAATCAGTTTGTTTTTCGGTTATTTGCGCTCTTTCAAGTAACCAATCCACAACTTCGTTTTCTAAGACGATTGATTCCACTTCTTTTAAGCGATCAGAGTCCGCGTAATATTCTTTTACTACCGTTTCTGGATCTTCATAAGCAAAGGCAATTCTTTCAACCATTTGCCTAACTTTATCGTTAGGTGCGTAAATTTTATATTCCCTAATCAATTCACCTATTAATAATCCAATTTTAACCCGCGTAACCGCCTCATCTTTAAACATCTCCGCACTTAGGTTGGGAGATTGCCACTCTTTAAGCCTAGTTTTATAAAGGCGTTGTGCTTCCTCTTCAACCAAGGAGGGAGGAACTTCGATAGAATTGGCCTCTAATAAGGCATTAAGTACTTCTTGTTTGAGTTTTTCTTTGACCGCATACTCTAATTCACGTTCCATATTGTGACGCGCATCACGACGGAAAGTCTCAATATTACCATCTTCCACCCCAAAAGACTGAGCAAACTCCGCGTTAATTTCCGGCAGTTGTGGTTCTGCAACCGAATGGACATGTACCACAAAATGCACAGTTTGACCGGCAATTTCCGAGTTAGTATGATCTTCTGGAAAAGTTAAATCTCCCTCGCGGTCGGAGCCCGCAGTCACACCAAGTAATTTATCATCAAGCCCCGGTATCACAACATTATTTTTGTCCAATATCAGTGGCACTTGTTTAAATTCATTTCCTTTAAAAGCTTTACCATCCTTCGTGCCGAAAAAATCAAGAATAATGCGATCACTTTCCTGTGCAGGTCGTTCAACCTCATTCCACGTTTGACGCTGTTGGCGTAGCCTTAGTAACATAGTCTCAATGTCACTTTCAGTGATTTCGCTCACCAGCATTTCAATCGCCAATCCTTCTACGTGCAGTGTGGGTATTTCGGGATAAACCTCAAAGGTCGCTGTATAAGATAATCCTTGTTCAAGATTTTTAATCTCACTGTTCAAATCATAACTAGGAACACCAATCGGACGTAGTTTTTCTTGCGTGACAGCCTCTATGAAACTATCTTGTAATATTTCACCCAAGATTTCTTCGCGTACCTTTTTTCCATATTTTTCTTCGATCAATCGGAAGGGGACTTTGCCAGGTCGAAAGCCGCTGACTTTAGTTTGACGTGCCAACGATTTAAGACGATTTTGGATTTTAGGCGCAAGACGCTCTTTGGGTACCCCGATTGTCATACGACGCTCAACGGCACTGGTTGTTTCGACGGACACTTGCATGTCGGAGGCCTCACAATTTTTTATTTTAAAATAAACACTTTTTTTTAAATATGGTGCGAAAGGAGAGACTCGAACTCTCACGGGCTAGCCCACTGGTACCTAAAACCAGCGCGTCTACCAATTCCGCCACTTTCGCAAAACATGACACAAACAATGAGCCATTTAAATACGACAACATAAAAAGAAATAAACAACAGCACTTAAATTGATTAGATATGTCCCTTAACGCATTGGCGTACAAATACACAAAATCAATATTATTATTAAGCTTATTAAAAAAATAACTTTATTTCTACTATTAGATGTCATTCACTACTTTTATTTAAAAATTCAATTCCACTTTTATATATCGGCCAAGATTAGTTTAAATAAATCAGTATAAAATATTTTAATTAATTTAATTTCTATTTATTCAATCGCAAAAAATAAGTATAACACTTTGTGGGCCGTGTAGGGATTGAACCTACGACACGCTGATTAAGAGTCAGCCGCTCTACCAACTGAGCTAACGGCCCCTATTTATTATAATAGGGTCAAACTTTGGTGGGCCGTGTAGGGATTGAACCTACGACAGGCTGATTAAGAGTCAGCTCCTCTACCAACTGAGCTAACGGCCCCATCAGGGTGAAAGTGCATTCTACTAAAAATTCATTCTTCACAGCAAGTCTTTTGTGATATTTAATGCTA
>JAYQWI020001163.1:0-2485 GCA_035871815.2 Candidatus Parabeggiatoa communis | reverse complement strand
ATTTTGCGTGTCGATTGGAGTGCAAAATAAATTTGGAACGAAAAGACAAATTAAAGTTTGCCTAATGACTAAATAAACTATGCACAATAAACCTCAATTTAAACGGTGTTACCATGTAGAGACGGTTGCCTCTGACGGTGTCTTTCTGCTGTCGGAAAACCAATACGCTTTATTGAATGGTCAGCTTTATCAACAGTTAGTGCCATTGATTGATGGTCAACATACCGTTGATGAGATTGTTGATTTGATGCAAGAACACGCTTCTGCTGCCGAGGTTTACTATGCTTTGATGCTGATGGAAAAAAAAGGCTATCTTGTTGAAAATGTTGAAAATGAGAATGAATTAACAACGGCTTTAGCCGCATTTTATGAGACGTTGAACGTCAATACGACCGAGGCGGCCCGGCGATTACAAGCCACCAAAGTGGCTGTGCGTGCCGTTGGCGCGGTGACTATCGAGCCTTTGATTTCAGTGCTTGAATCGCTTAACATCACGGTTGAAGCAGAGGGAGAGCTTGAAGTCATTTTGACCGATGATTATCTGCAAGACGGCCTTGAAGCGTTTAATCAAAAAGCGTTGCACGATCAACGTCCTTGGCTGTTGGTCAAGCCTGTGGGTACACTGATTTGGATTGGGCCCCTGTTTGTGCCGGGCCAAACCGGTTGCTGGGCGTGTCTCGCACAACGTTTGCAAGCTAATCGTCCTGTTGAAACGTTTATTCAGAGACGCAAAAACAGCTCAACGCCTTTTCCAACCTCTATTGCTGCTCTCCCGTCTACTGTGCAAACGGGGAACAATTTAGCGGCCACTGAAATAGCCAAGTGGCTTATTCAAGGTGAGAATCCAAAGTTAGCAGGCCAGCTCGTGACTTTTGATACCTTATCTATAGAAACTAAAACGCACACCCTCACTCAGCGTCCTCAATGTCCGCGCTGTGGTCATCCGCAATCCACAACGACCAAGCCGTTGCCCCTGGTTTTAGACAGTCAGCGAAAAACCTTCACGGCCGACGGTGGCCATCGTTGTCGGTCACCTGAAGAAACCCTTAAAACCTACGCACATCATATCAGTCCGTTTACCGGTGTCGTTCGAGGACTCAAAGACGTTTCGCCTCAAAACAATCGTTTAACGCCGGTTTATATCGCGGGTCACAATTTCGCCACCATGTTTGATGACTTATACTTTTTACGCCAAGATGTGCGAGGCCGAAGTGCTGGTAAAGGAAAGACGGATATTCAATCAAGGGCCAGCGGTTTTTGTGAGGCAATTGAGCGATATTCAGGGGTGTTTCAGGGCGACGAACTCCGGCAAAAAGGCAGTTACCAAACCCTGGGCGAGGCGGCCATTCACCCCAATGCCTGTATGCTTTATAGTGACAAACAATATGACAATCGCGAGGCGTGGAATGCTCAATGTACTAACTTTTTTCTAAAAGTGCCCGAACCCTTTGATGAAGCAAGAGAAATTGAATGGACACCGATTTGGTCGTTGACGCATAAAGCCTTTAAATATTTACCCACAGCATACTGTTATTATGGTTATCCAAAGCCTCCAAAGCCGGATTGTTGGGCCAATTCCAATGGTGCAGCAGCGGGTAACAACAAAGAAGAGGCCATCCTGCAAGGGTTTATGGAAGTTGTGGAACGAGACTGTGCTGCCTTATGGTGGTATAACGCTATAACAAGACCGGCTGTCAATTTAGACCGTTTTGATGAACCGTATTTTCAAGCTTTAAAGGATCACTACCAAACGCTCCACCGTGAACTGTGGGTTTTGGATATTACCAGCGACTTGGCTATTCCGGTTTTTGTGGCGATTTCTCGAAGAACTGATAGAGAAATAGAAGATATCCTTTTTGGCTTTGGTGCCCATTTTGATCCTAAAATTGCTATACTGAGAGCCTTGACGGAAATGAATCAGATGCTGCCGGCAGTTTCATGGGTCACCCCGGATGGGAGTACCCAATACCCAACGGATGACGAGCAAGGTATGGTAGACTGGTTGAAAACAGCAACCTTGGCAAATCAACCCTATTTGGTACCCGATACTCGTAGAACCCACAAAGTCAGTGCGGATTATCCTCAACTGTGGAGCGATGATTTGCGAGACGATGTCATGACTTGTGTGCAGATCGCGGAAAATCATGGCCTTGAAGTACTCGTCCTTGATCAGACACGGCCCGATATAGGGCTGAATGTGGTCAAAGTGTTTGTTCCAGGTTTACGCTCATTTTGGAATAGATTTGGGCCAGGACGGCTTTATGATATTCCCGTTAAAATGGGTTGGTTGCCAAAACCACTCAAGGAAGAGCAACTGAATCCGGTGTCTATTTTTTTCTGAGTTTTTTGTTTGGAGTGCAAAATTTATTTTGCGTTCTCTTGGAGTGCAAAATTTATTTTGCGGCCCGTTTGGAGTGCAAAATTTATTTTGCGGCCTTTTTGGAGTGCAAAATTTATTTTGCGGCCTTTTTGGAGTGCAAAATTA
>JAYQWI020001162.1:0-5780 GCA_035871815.2 Candidatus Parabeggiatoa communis | reverse complement strand
AAGTAAAGAAAATCCGATGAATAGCTGTAACGGAAGGCAACACGACAGTTATCCGGGATGAAATTGAACGAGCCGCCCCGAACCAGTCGTCGTATATTTTCAGGCGGTTTTTCCCAAATACGGCCATCAGTCGGTGCCCCTTGATAATTTGAATGGTAAGGGTCGGCACACCATTCCCAAACGTTGCCTACGGTGTCATATAAACCAAAGGGATTCGCTTCAAAAGAACCGACTGGGGCAGTCTCACCCAAACTGGTGCTACAATTCGCACGGTTTGTTCCAAAGTCATTCCCCCACCAATACTTCGTTTCTGTTCCCGCACGAGCCGCATATTCCCATTGGGCCTCGCTTGGTAAACGATAGACCCTGCCTGTTTGTTCCGTTAACCAGTTAAGGTAAGCTGTTGCACCATACCAAGAAACATGAGTAACCGGATGATTTTCATAACCCGCTTCTACGGTAAAATTTCCTGTTGAACCCATGATATGACTATAATTTAAGTAAGATTCTGCTTTCGTCGCAAACCAAGGTTCACCCTCAGGCCCGCGACGCTTGATCGTGTTCAAAAAATGCACAAATTCAGCGTGAGTAACTTCATACCGGCCTATCGCAAAACGTGCCACAGACACCTCATGCACGGGCTTTTCATCAGACCAAGCCCCACCCCCACCTTGAATGTCACCCATCCGAAATGTGCCAGCAGGAATCACGATCATTTCTTGGCCTAAACTGCCATCTTGTAAAGTGTCCCTAAAGGTGGAGAACTCTGTTATGGCATTGCTATTTGGTTTCTCTGCCTCAAATGCTGGCAAATGAGTCCCACTATCGCTATTTGTTGCACTATCGCTATTTTGACTCTTCACCTCAAATTGTACACAATCCCAATGAATCCAGTTGTCTTGATTCAAGACTTCTGTTGTCTTTGGAGGCATTAATACCCCGCAAACGGAATAAGTCCCTAAGGCCCAACTGGCGGGTAGCTCTAGGTTGAGAATCGAATACACTCTTTTGCCATCAATGTTCATCTCTGACAGATAGGCCTGAGCGGTATTCAAGAAACTTAATTTATCGGGATACGCTATGGTGATAAAGCTGTTGTCGGGAAAGACGATTGCTGTATATAAGTCTGCTTTGCCTTGACCATTGACTGTGAGATCAAGGCGTAACGTGTCACCGGCCGTATAACGGGTTTGGTTTAAGTTGATGGTCGCGGTGACGGGTACCAGACATAAGGGCGCTTGGATGTCTTGGGCTTGTTGAAGTTCACCAAATTGAAGGTCTGACCAAATCCCTTCTTCGCTTTGCGCTTGATACGAGATACGCCATTCGCCGCCTGTGCAGAAGTAGTCATAATCGCCTTCATAACGTTCTTGAGCGCCGTTATAGCGTAATGCTTGTGTGGGACGCGCAAAGTCGCTTCCTTCTCCTTGGTATGCATTCAGGGGCAAGTCCGGTTTGAGCAGTAGGGCGCGAACTTGATTAATCGCTTCGGGCCGATTAGGGATGACTTTGACCCATAATGTGGCTGTGGCGGTTTCACCTGTCAAGCTAAGAGGTGAATGAACTTCGACAATCTCTGGTGGCGGGGCAGCATGGATGCCCTCTCGTCCGAGATAAGTTTCAACGGCCAATGTGCCATCTTCATGGGTGTATTGACCATCACTATTATCATCTAACCAAGGGTCTTGATTTATAAACCATTTTGGGTCAGCAGTGATCATGTCTCTGACGCTCAGAAAGGCGTTACCGAGGGTTTCACCGCCACGCACTGCGCGAATCAAGTGATCTGAAAAACTCCGCCCATCTCGCATTTTCCAAGTATTGTTAAAGTCATTGGTGCTGGTTAAGATGATACGATTAGAGACACCACTGAGTTCATTCAGAAAGGAACCAGAATAACAACTGTCTATAATAATGACTTGTTGAACTTCGGTCGGTATTTCGTTGAGCAAGTGACTCAAATGGAATGCGGAGAGACTGGAATCGCCTTGGAGCAAGTGTTCAGGCTGGGCATGACCATGCCAGTAAAACACAAATTGTTGTCCGGCTTTCAGATTCTGAGCCGCTTGATCAAATGCGTCACTTAATGCTTGGGTAGGCGCAACCTTGTCCTCAATGAGTTGTTGTAGATTGAGGAGGTGAATATCTTGTTCACCGAAACCGCGTTCAATGAGAAGATGAGACAGACGTTGGGTGTATTCATGGCTGTAAGGAAAGAGAGAATCTTCAGAGCGAGTCACTCCGGCCACTATGATGGCATGACCGATTGAAGGGAGTTCGTTGTCAATAATGGTGACTACCGCTTTGCTTTGAGCGAGTCTTGCATTTTCGGATGGATTACTGAGTTGCAATTGGAAGGTTTCATCGTCTTCAAGCATGAAGTCATCAAGAATGGGAATATCAAAACTATCATAACCACAATACACATCGCCACTGCTATCCGTCGTGCCCCCTCGTAATGTCAATGTGCCCTTAACCGGACTATAATCTTCATCAGAAGTGGCGCTACCCTTACCAATCGTGGCATAGTTCACTGAAACAGTGGGCGTATCGGCCTGACAGTTGCTATGCCTGACCGTTATGTGGACAGTCTCAGCCTCTTCATCAACCTGGTAGTTTTCTCGATAGAAGCTTAAGCTTGGCACATTCGTATCAACCACTTCCTCTACTTCAGGGCTGTCATTGGGTTTGGGTTTAGGTTCAGAGGCTGTGTTGGTCTCATTATCATTATCGATAATGGTGAGTGTGGCTTGATTTTGAATTAATTGTCCACCACTAGAGGGATCAGTGAGTTTCAAAATGACGGTTTCATTGCCTTCCACTTCAGTATCCTCTACTGGATGCACATAAAAGCCTCTTGCCCCACAGTTACCCGTGGCATCGGCAGTACTCCAAGCCAGGGTGCCACTGACGGAATTGTAATCTTCTTCGGTGGCTGTTCCATTGCTGGTGCTATAAGAGACAGAAACGGGCGGATTGTTTGGCCCACAGTCGGTACGAATGACGGTAATCTCCAGGCCAAAATACTCGCCCTCATTAACGCGGTAATTTTCTCGAAGGAAACGGACACCACCGCTGGCGGTTTCATTCGCATCATCATCCAGAATGGTGAGTTTCGCTTCACGTTGTCCGATTCCAGCTTGATTGGAAGAGGTGAGTTTAAGATTAACGATTTCATCTCCTTCCGCTTCAGCGTCATTAATCAGGGGGATTTCAAAACTTTTCTGCTCACAATCCCCTTCAGCCCAATGAAGTTGTTGTCTCGTAATGCCTTTATAATCCTTTTTGGCAGTCGCGGTATTACCGGTATCACTGATTTCATACCAAACCGAGGCTGAGGTAATGGCATCATTACAGTTGCTACGTTCAAGCGTAATGGTGGCAGACGGTTCTTTTTCATTAACCCGGAAATTGTCTTGAGCGAAACCAATGACGCTGCCGTCGTTATCAGCAATTGTGAGAGTGGCTTCACTTCGATCAAGTTGAGCGCCAATGGGATCAGTCAGTTTTAATTGAACCGTTTCGTTACCCTCGATCTCGCTATCATCATTGGGGTGAACGAAAAAATCTCGTGCCCCACAATTACCGGTCGCATCAGCAGTACTCCAAGTTAAGGTACCACTCATCGGTTGATAATCATCCTCTGTGGCTGTGCCATTGCTGGTGGTATAGGAAACAGAAACCGGCGAACTGTTTGAGGAACAACCGTTACGCACGACGGTAATAGGCACACCATAATAATTGCCTTCATCCACTTTGTAGTTTTTTCGATAGAAACTCAAGGTATTCCCATTATCTCGGGTAGTACGAGAGCGCGTGGTTTTGGGCGTGCCGAGTTTACTTAAAAAAGAATCATTCTGGCTAGGAAGAGGATTTTCCAGCGGTGTCTTTTCGATTAAGGCCTCGCTTCCCATCGTGGGATGATTGCCTAGTATAGCAGTGCCGATTAGGGCGATGAATTGTTTTAATTTGTGTTTCATCTTGTTTTCCTTCAGTTTATTAAAAGGGGCAAGCACAAGTCGGGTTGCTTTTGGGTGAACTCGCGATTGATATATTAATAAACGCTAAAGACGCTAAAGGCGCTAAAGACGCTAAAAATACCTTAAATAAAATATATTTTGCGTTCTTTTGCGTCTCTTGCGTCTCTTGCGTCTCTTGCGTTATAAATAAAATACCCTTAAAACAGGATTTTTAGGGTTTCACGAATGCTTAGACAAGTATTCTTTCAGTACTTCAACCGGCACATCTTTTAACCGATCTTCAACCGGCACATCTTTTAACCGCTCTTCAACCGACACACCTTTCAATCTGATTTCAGGCGGCAAGGATTCAATAAACGGTATCGTGTATTCACGATAGTAATCATCTAAGGTGTACATAACAACCCCCTCTAATTTATACAGTTTGTACAACGGGTTCAGTAATTCTTTGGATTTCGGTTCATGCCAATGATAGTGTTTATTTCCGAAAGTAAAACCCTGTTCGGTTCCGCTAAACAGTTGCCATACCGCATTTTTCTTGATCGTTGGAACGGTATTGAGTACGATTATCCGTATTGGCCGACTCGTATAATCCATTTCATAGAGACCTTCTTTTATTTTGGTTATTTTGCCGTTTTTCAGGCCCCGAGACAAGAAGTGTGAATAACGAGTGCAGACGGCGTAAAGTTGAAATCGTTCAATCGGCACTAATTCTTTAGGCGATGGGCTGATTTGTTTTCGATAAATCGTGTAATAACCAATCAGTTCATCAATCATCCAAGCATCTAAGGGTTGGCGTAAGGATTTATAACTTATGAGGTTATAATCCCCCATATTTTCAAGCCCATCAGGTAAAAATGGGGGCGGTTTACCTTCAGATTTTTTTAAGATCAGCAGATCCAAATATTGTTTTTGGATGGTTAAGTCTTGTTCTAATTTAACCTCATAATATGAATCCGTAAAAAAATCCATCAAGGTTAATCCAAATAAACGATGCCAGTTGATCATAATATGTTATTCGTTCTCAATTAACTCAATGTTAATCATTTACATTCGTTTAATCTGTGTTCTATTGGATGTGCTGAGAGGATAGAACGCTGATGACGCTGATTGTCATGATTCTCGCTGATTTTAATCAGATTTTAATTAGTGTTAATCAGGCCATCATCAGTCGGCCATCTGCGTTCTATCTTCTATAAACATCAGGCATTTCTCACATCTTGTTCCAATTCGGCCGCCGTAAGGGAAAAGGGCGAGACTTGGTAACGTCCAATATTCATCAAAAAGGCGACACGAGACATACCGGCCAATTGGGCGGCACGCGCTGAAGATAATCGCCCTAATTCAAATAGCTTAACCGCCGCTAAGATTTTCATTTCGTGAGCAAAAGTAACTGGTGTTTCTTTTAAGCTAATCAAAGGTTCTTCTGGTAATTGAATGGCTATCGTTTGCATAGTGTTTTAATTGAGTTTGTTCACCATTTTGGTTAAATTCGTAAACATCAAATTCGTTTATTCGCCACGGAATGACACTTCAATGCACGGAATATTTCCGTGTTTTTCCGTGTTTTTCCGTGGCAAAATAATAATGAAATACACCAAAAAAAAATCGAGGCCCGCGCGGGGGCGCGGGCCGAAAACCCCCTCACTTCAAAATTATCAGCCTACACATAGCACGGAACAAAGCACCTAACCTTAAAAAATAGCACTTTAGCAAACAAAAACCTTTAAAAAGAGTAAAAGAGTAAAAAACCCAGTGTAAAGTGCTAAAAAGCTAAAGTGTTACAGTGTAACGTCCGCG
>JAYQWI020001161.1:0-3669 GCA_035871815.2 Candidatus Parabeggiatoa communis | reverse complement strand
CTATTTTTTTATGCTTTGTCCCGTGACATTCCTTTCATTTTAGAATCTACCAAGATGTGATAAAAAATAACATGATTCCTTTCAATCGTCCTTGTTGGGTAGGCAATGAAGCAGAACTGATTTCTGAAGCGTTTGCTAATCAATCTATTGCTGGTGATGGCCCTTTTGGCAAAAAAGTACAGAGCCTGCTTGAAAAACAATTAGGTGTAAAAAAAGCACTACTCACAACCTCTTGCACTCACGCATTAGAAATGGCAGCGATTCTTCTGAATTTGGAACCTGAAGATGAAGTCATTGTCCCCTCTTACGGTTTTGTCACCACCGCCCTTGCCTTTGTGATGCAGGGTGCTAAACCGGTATTTGCTGATATCCGCCCCGATACCTTAAATATTGATGAAAAAAAATTAGAACAATTGATAACGGATCGCACTCGGGCCATTGTTTTAATACACTATGCTGGAGTCGCTTGTGAAATGGACACGATTCTGGAAATCGCTAAACATTACGGCCTCGTGGTTATTGAAGACAATGCGCATGGACTTTATGGCAAATATAAGGGAAAATATTTGGGCACTTTTGGCACCTTCGGTACCCAAAGTTTTCACGAAACCAAAAATATCACTTGTGGTGAAGGCGGGGCATTGCTTATCAATGAAGCTTCTTATATAGAACGCGCTGAGATCATTAGAGAAAAAGGGACTAATCGTTCTCAATTTTTTCGGGGGCAAGTCGATAAATATACTTGGATAGATAAAGGTTCTAGTTATGTGATGTCTGATATCCTTGCCGCTTTCCTTTATGCTCAAATGATTAAAAAAGATGATATTCAGTCTAAACGTCGTCAAATTTGGGAACATTATTATACCCATCTAAAAGATTGGTCAATAAACAATAACGTGCATCTTCCTACGGTACCGGCATATTGCGAGTCTGCATACCATGCGTTTTATTTGTTAATGCCCTCACTTGATGCGCGTACTCGCTTTATCAAATACCTAAAAGAAAATGGCATCAGTGCGGTATTTCACTATTTACCTTTGCATAAATCAGAAATGGGGCGCAAACTAGGTGGAGAACAGTACCTTTGCCCCGTTACGGAAAAAATGAGTGACAGGTTGGTACGCTTGCCGTTTTTTAATGATCTATCTGAAAAGGAGTTAGTTGTTGTGACTAAAGCCATTCAACAGTATGTGGTGCGAGCATAATTATTTGAGTATTGACATCGTTCAAATTGATTTTGCTTTCTGCCCATTAGAGTGGCCCATTTTCGTTCCTGTTATTTTGCATCAGTGTGCTATATATAAATTTGGGGGGCAATAATAATTTCAAAGAGTTACGTGAGTTTTGATACCCTTTTTTGAGTGAGTTTTTCTGGCAGACCCAACCTAAAAATGCCTTAACTCCTTAAAATACCGTATAGGCTCAAACAGTTCCCCCCAAATCCGTTATAACGAGGGTTTTTTCAATCTATTTCACTTTGACTTCCAAAGCGTTATATGGCCAAATTCAAAAAAAAACAAATCATTATCAATCGTTGCAAAATAAATTTTGCACTCCAATCAGGCCTCTTAAAAGGGGGGCTGTCATCAGCTTTTTTCAAAATTTTAAAAAGGGCGAACCTACGTGTTCGCCCTGTTCTGGCCGGAAATGGTATGAAAATCATTTGCCAATCGTCCATAAGGGACATAATATGCTAAAATATGTCCCGAATACACCTATTATTTAGGACAGACTATGGATTACTTATGGCAACATCCAGATTGGCCAAACTTTCAATACGACTCTCAGGCTGTTCATGGATTGTTATATCGTTATGCGATTGAAAGCAGTCAATTAGCAGAAAGCGTGGGTAGGTTACCCGATCAGCTAGAGCAAGAAGCCAATATTGACCTTATTGTCTCAGAGGCTATTGAAACCATGGCGATTGAAGGAGAGTCCTTGAATCGACCTGATGTGCTCTCGTCAATAAAAAATCAGCTAGGCTTAAACCAGCCTCTTGAACCGCTTCATAACCCAAAAGCAAAACAAGTGACTGCCTTATTACTGACTGTACGTAAACACTTTAATAAACCATTGTGTAAAGCCGAGCTAATCCGCTGGAAGAAAATGCTGTTCGGCGAAACTTGGCATCCTAGCACTCTCGACAAAGAACCTTGGCGAACGGTTGAAATGTCCATTATCAAGGGGGGGCGGATAGATACGGCAAATGATCTCGTTTACGAAGCGGTACCCTTAAAACAGGTGGAAGCCGAAATGGCGCACTATCTTGATTGGTATAATGCAACCCGCCCAAAAGAGACTCTTGATGGCAACATACCTGGCCCGGTTAGAGCAGCCATTGCACATTTATGGTTTGAAATCATCCATCCGTTTGAAGATGGCAATGGCAGAGTGGGACGAGCGATTGCTGAACAGGCTTTGGCACAGGAATTAGGGCGACCGCCACTCGCTAGCTTATCAGCTGCGATACAAGCGAAGAAAGCTGATTACTACCAAGCACTAGAAGATGCCAACAAAAATGCTAACCAAAACCTAGATATCACTTCATGGATAACTTATTTCGTCAAAACAATCATTCAGTCCCAGCGTATTGCCAGATTACAAATTGTTCGCGTGCTCACCAAAGCCAAATTTTTCGACCAATATAATGACCAGATCAACGCCAGACAACGGCGAGCTATTTTATACCTGTTTGATGCTGAACTCAATGTAAAAGAGGGTTCTATCAATAGAAATAAATACACCAGTATGATTACAGAATCCGCCAAAACGGCACAGAGAGACTTGCAAGATATGGTGAAAAAGGGGATAATAGTCCCTTTGCCGGGCCGTGGTAGGAGTACTCGTTATACACTTAAACTTAACGACTTAACCCAGGCCATCACACGGCTTGAATTAGCAGAAGTTGCCGCAGAATTTCCGGATAAATTTAATGTTTCGGCAGCCATTGAATACTTATCTTATGAAGGCACAATAGAAAAAATCACCGACAGACTGGTCATTCAAAAAGTTGCCAAAAATCACCTAGTCGTGCATCGCAAGGATCAATTGGCTCATTTTGAAAATCTGGGTCAGATTGTTTATATTGATTATTTAACTGGCAAGGTTGAGGCGGTTGAATAAAGTTTTTCACCTGCCCGGAATCAATCCCATTTATTTAATAGCGGGCAAACAGAAATGCGCCCATCAATAAGTTATTTTCAGTAGCTCGAAAACTAAATAAAAGCAAAATAAATTATCAAATTATCAGGCAGCAAAATAAATTTTGCACTCCAAAAAGGCCACAAAATAAATTTTGCACTCCAAAAAAGGCCGCAAAATAAATTTTGCACTCCAAAAAGGCCGCAAAATAAATTTGGAACGAACAGAGGGCCTTCAAAATTGAGTGATATGACCCTTGTTTTAAGACGTATTTTCGATCTACTTATTTTCCTTAAAATACACAACCTCATTTAGTTTAATGCCTTCAATTTGGTTTCTCTTTGCTTATTGACATCCTTGTAGGGTTCAAGATAAAGCTGGAGTTTAGGTTCGACTTGCTTGTGCAAATCCTTCTCCATATTTAACATCAGTGCGGCTTCTTCAACCGCAGAAACTGTCCCCCTAATTTCAACATGAACCTTAACGGTTTTGTCAATATATTTCACTTTGACTTCCAAATCACGATAT
>JAYQWI020001160.1:0-7753 GCA_035871815.2 Candidatus Parabeggiatoa communis | reverse complement strand
TGGTTGCCCCCTTGTGGTTGCCATTATGGGTATTGTCGGGATTTATTTAAGCAAGGAAGCGATCAAGGGGCCATCACCAGGATGCAAGCCGTGCTTCGCTGCAACGGTTATCGTCATTGCTAAGCCACGTAATGCTGGAACAACATTCATATCTTGACTATAAGGTGGCACCCATTCATCGCCAGTTGCTCTAACAATAGAGACGTAAAAAGCTTGGGGATGGGGTTGGCGATTAAGCCAAAATAATAGCGAAGCGGGATGTTCTCTACTTAAATCCCAATATAATCTTTGAGAACGGTTAATGGTGTCTAAACCCAAAAAGGGGGCCATCCAACCGATTGGGCTGTTATTAAGCCAGGTACCCCATTCCGCTTTTTCTGTGCCTAAATGAGGGCTGGCAATTGTAATCAATCCTTGTATCGGGATGCCACTCATAACCATCACTAGACGGGCTACCACACCACCTGCGGAGTGGCCTACTAAAATGAGTGAGTTGTTAGGATGTTTTGCTTTCAGCTTTCGCAAGTAAAAATCTAGCCACTGTGCTTGTGTCGGTAACGGTGCTTCTGACGGTAATGTGACGGTGTAAACGTAGCGTTCTAGGGGGGTTGGGGCTATCGGGCCAGTACGCGGGCCATTGGGAAACAGATGGCCTGCATCCTGCCACCCGGTAGCTTGTAAAGCAGAAACAAGACCCAAAGGCCGCCATGTACTCCCGTCCCCTAAATAACCGTGAACAAGTACCACTGTTTGCCCAGCATAAGTGGGAAAACTGAGTAATGAAATCAATAACAAACTGAGCAAACGCAAAAACATGGTGATTTCTCCGGCAAGGTTGTTTGAAAATCTATTCTTACAAATCTGACAAGAAGTGAATTGAGCTGGTTTTCAAATCAATAATTTTCGCTACACGTCTATTTAATGAAAGAAAACCGAGGCTTTTCGCTTTCCAATTTAAAAAGGCTGTCATCCATCCTGATTGATTCTCTTGATGAGTCCTTGCAAGATGTGATCAGCTTCTTCATTCGGCACTTGGCACGTTCCCGCGTTTTTATGGCCTCCTCCCCCGTATTCCAACATCAATTCACCAATATTGGTTTTAGAAGTGCGATCAATAATAGATTTTCCCACAGCCAACACCGTATTTTGTTTATGTAATCCCCATAAGACATGAATAGAAATATTGCACTCGGGATATAGTGCGTAAATAACGAAACGATTGGTGGTAAAGATTTCGTCTTCATGACGCAAATCAAGCACTACCACATTACTATGCACGGCAGAACATTTTTCAATTTGTTCCATGGACGTTTTTTGATGCTCAAAATACAAGTCAATACGTTCTTTGACATCAGGTAAGACTAATATCTCGTCGATAGTGTGCTTTTTGCAATAGTCAATCAGTAACATCATCAACTCATAATTAGAAATCCTAAATTTTTTAAAGCGCCCTAAGCCGCTGCGGGGATCCATTAGATAATTGAGTAGTACCCAAGCTTTTGGAGATAGAATTTCTTCACGGGTAAACTGAGCTGAATCAGCCTTATCCACGGCGATGATCATTTCTTCATTGACATTAGGAAACGCTTTTTGACCACCAAAATGATTGAAAACCACACGGGAGGCAGAGGGTGCCTGAGGATCAATAATATAATTGTCAGGCTTTTTTCCTAAAATTCTTAGGGTTTCACTGAGATGATGATCAAAAACGAGATGAGCGCCTGGGACATACGGCAAATTGGTAGTAATATCATTGGCGTTAATCTCAATTTTTCCATCTTGCATGTCCTTAGGGTGGACAAATTTAATGTTCTCAATCAAATTGAGTTCTTTTAACAACACCGCACAAATCAAACCGTCAAAATCACTCCGTGTAACTAAGCGGTATTTTCGGTCTGACATACTTTCTTCTCCAAAAAGGTTAAAAATAGTTTAGATGAAATGTGATATTGATAAATCATTTTACTTAAAACAGGTAAAGGAATTATGAAATAAACGAATTTAATAATAATAGGAACTTGCAAAACATCGACATACAACTCAACAATTTTGAATTGGGATGATTAAAGGCCACGGAATGACACTTCAATGCACGGAATATTTCAGTGTTTTCCGTGTTTTTCCGTGGCAAAATCGACCCGAAGCTAAATGTTCAAAAAAAAACGTGAACATCTAATCCAACCAAATAATCAACTTCTGACCTAAACGTAGTAATTCATCCTTCCTCAGACCATTCCATTGACTGAGTTTTTCTATACCCACTTTATAATCACGGGCAATATACCACAAACTTTCACCCGATTTAACGGTGTGAAGAATTTTGTTCTTAAGAGAATTGTCGTCTTGATGGGCGCTATGCCTTTGTGTACGAACCTTTTTCGTTTTAGAGAGCTTTGATAACAGGGTATCCACGCCGCGCAAGATCAAATTTTGACCCACATAAAGCGAGTCCGTTTTCAGATTATTCAACTGACGGAGTCCGGCAATGGTTATACCGTATTGTTTCGCAATCTTCCATAAATTGTCGCCTGAACTGACTTCGTGTTTCTTAGGCGAAATGGGTTCAGAAGTGACTAATTTTTCAACCTCATTATCCACCCGCATCGCCTGTGCTGAGAATTGGACAAGTGCCTGTTCTAATTGATCAGCTTGCGTTAACATCAGTTCGACTGGCAATTTGACAAGGCGCTGTTTAAATAGGCTTGCTTTTTCAATAGGCACTGTGATGTCGTGTGGCCCCTCTAGGGCCGTGACTTCACGTCTATAGCAAGCGTTCAAGCGTTTAAAATCATCCCAAGGTAATCCTGCCAGTAAAGCGGCTAAAGACAAATCAATTTGACGTTCCAGTTTAACTTGTGTTAAATAAGGCCGGTTAGCAATGGATTGCAGTTCAATCCCATAATTCTGCGGATCGGCCACAATCTTTGAAAGCCCCAGTAATTTTGGAACATACTCGCGGGTTTCTCTGGGTAATTCAAGCGACCAAAAATCGGTCGATTCACCTAATCCCTTATTTTTTGAAATGGCTTTACCCAAATTGCCCTCGCCATAATTATAGGCAGCCAAGGCAAGTAACCAATCACCTTCAAATTTCTTATGTAGTCTGGACAAATAATCTAATGCCGCAGTGGTTGACTTGATAATATTGCGTCGCCCATCATACCACTCATTTTGAGTCAGTCCATAATATTCTCCTGTGGCCGGAATAAATTGCCAAAGCCCGGCTGCGCTTTTATGTGATAGCGCCATCGGTTCATAAGCACTTTCGATGGCCGGCAATAAAGCAATCTCTAAAGGCATCCCCCGTTTTTCAATTTCTTCAACCATAAGATAAAGATAGGGTTTGGCTTTGCGAGAAATTCTATCAAAATAAGAGGGGAATTTGACATATTTCTCAATGGCTCTTTGCACTTTTGGATTGTCAATTTCAAAAAGCGCGTAGCCTTGACGAATACGATCCCATAAATCAGGATTAGTGGAACGCTTATTACGGGCCTCTTGCTGTTTGAGGCTTGTTTGGGAGAGTATTTTTGCCAAAATTTGGTTTGCATTAAGCGTTTTTTCAGTCACTTTGTTTTTGGCAGAGGGGGCGAGCCTTTTAGATTGACTCGCCTGAGTGGTTTTTTTTACGCGCTTTTTCGCTTGTGCCGGCTTAGCGGGTTTTTTAACACGCTTTTTCGCCTTAACTTGGCTCGCGGTTTTTGGAGTCAACGCCTGGGTAGATGAGTCTATCAGCACTTCAGATGAAATGAGTGGCAGATGGGAGGTGGGTTGGATTTTTTCAAAAGAGGCACTGGTTATCAAAACGCTTTGGGTTTCAGTTAGCCTTGAAGGCGCACTGGGCGTAACCCATGATACTGAAAACAGTCCATTGTGTTCAGAGTACGGCAACACAGACTCCTCATTAATCCTTAAACTGAGGTTCACGGATGAATCAGTCGCCTGATTCTCATACGCCGCATTATCAAGCGCCATTTGATCAAAAATGCCGGTTTGACCCACCACTGTGGGTTTGGTAACGAGGGTATTGCAGCCAAAAAGGCTGCTGACAATTAATAGTAGTGAAAATGTGCTATAAGTTTTCATAGAGACGCAATGCTAGGTAAATTAGTCATCAAAATCAAGGCAATCACGATATAGTCATAAAAATTTAAGGGCATCAAAAAAAACAAAAGACTGATTTTAAAGCCGTTTATGGTTATAACACGAGACACCGTTATCAGTTATAGAGGAATAATGTGTTTTTATTGCCCACCCTACATTGATTCATTTCTTTTAAACTCGCTATGATTTTGATTTTAATGACAACTCTCTAGCCTTTTTAAATTGAATTAGAATTGAATTAATTAAGACAGCTATTATTACGCAAAGGTTGCGCCAAGTTTGGCCCCTTTTTTCAAAGAGGAGGTTGGGGGATTTCAAAAATTAATTCTTGCCCCATCACAACGCGCTGCCCTTTTTCAAGGGCTTTGTCCCCCTTTTTCCAAAGCGAGGTTGGGGGGGTTTGAAACAATACAATCACAGTGGATCCCATATTAAAGCGCCCCATTTCGGCTCCGCGTTGTAATATTGGGGCAGTCTGTTCAGAATAGTGCCAATGTTCAATTTTAGAGGAACGATTAGGTGTCACCGTACCCGCCCAGACGGTTTCAATACTGCCCACGAAAAGCGCCCCCACTAAAATCAAGGCCATTGGCCCAAATTCTGTTTCAAATAGACAAATCACCCGCTCATTACGGGCAAACAAATTGGGCACTACTCGGCTAGTGCGTTGATTAACGCTAAATAAACGCCCTGGCACATACACCATGTCCGTCAACCGCCCCGTTGTGGGTATATGAATACGATGATAATCCTTAGGCGATAGATACAGGGTACAAAATAAACCCTGTTGAAATAGACTCGCCATTTCAGTCTGTCCACCCAATAAATCATTCAATTGAAAATAACGGCCTTTGGCTTGCAGCAAACTCCCCTTTTCAATCGAACCGATTTGACTGATTTCAGCATCAACAGGACAAATAATATTGGCGTTGTCGGGAAATGGACGAGCAGTCGGTTTCAGGGCGCGGGTGAAAAATTGATTAAAACTGGCATAGTCACGCACATCGGCAGCAATACTCATATCCACGTTATAATATTTAATAAAGCGTTTAATGATCCAATGGGTAAACGTACCCAGTTGCAAGCGTGTCAGTTTCAATATTAATCGTGAGAGCAAATGGTGTGGAATAAGATATTGTGGGAGAGTTAAAAGCGAGTCAATCATATCAGTTATCAGTATCAGTTATCAGTCAGGTGGACAGGTGGGCGCTTTGAGGTTCGGTTTGACTCTCAAATCATACCGCCAACGCCACAAGAGTAGCTAGAGTACCTCTATTAGGTTTGTAGTGACTACCCCAAAGTGTTATATATGGTACTTTAATTTTGATAGAATAATTACAAATAAATCATTTCTAGTAATTATTAATCCTCATTTAGTAATCTATACTAATTTGATTAAGGCTACTCTTTTTTTTGGTGATTGATTATAAATCAATCCGTTATATTAAATCTGACCCCATTTCAAAAAAATCGTTTAAGCTCCCTTTTGAATGAAAAAGGGGCTTGGGGGATTTTAAAGGAGTTCACGTTGAAAAAAATCCTTGTTTTTATTACCGTCTTACTAGGCGGCCCACTTTTAACGCCATTATCACATAGTTTTTGTGGATTTTATGTCGCAAAAGCTGACGCTAAACTCTTCAACAAAGCCTCACAAGTTGTACTGGCTCGTTTTGAAGATAAAACCGTGATGACAATGGCAAACGATTTCAAAGGCGATTTGACAGAATTTGCCGTCGTGATTCCCGTTCCTACCTTTATTGAAAAAGGGCAAATTCATATTGCTGACAAAACCGTCATCGATCATCTGGATGCTTATACCGCGCCACGTTTAGTCGAATATTTTGATGAAAACCCCTGTGTACAGTGGCTTAAGGAAGATACGGTTCTATTTTCTGCACCAACTGCTATGGCGCCCGAAATGAGAAAAAAAAGTCACGGTGTGACGGTTGAAGCCGAATACACGGTGGGTGAATACGATATTGTGATTTTGTCAGCGACAGAAAGCGAAGGATTAGAAATTTGGCTACAGGAAAATGGCTATCGGCTTCCACAAGGCGCTGCAAAAGTGCTAGGCAGTTATATCAAACTGAACATGCGCTTTTTTGTTGCCAAAGTCAATCTCAAAGAGCATACTCAGTTAGGTTTTAATCACTTGCGCCCGATCTCGGTAGCGTATGAATCACCCAAGTTTATGTTGCCGATTCGGCTAGGTACAGTCAATGCAGAAGGCGCGCAGGAATTATTTGTTTACGCGCTGACGAAAAAAGGTCGTGTCGAAACAACGAATTATCGCACGATAAAATTACCCACCGACATGGATTTACCGGTTTACATCAAAGATAAATTTGGTGACTTCTATACGGCCCTGTTTGATCAGCAGGTGAAAAAAGAAAGGATGAAAACCGTCTTTTTAGAATATGCTTGGGATATGAATTGGTGTGATCCCTGTGCTGCTGATCCTTTGTCAGTAAAAGAATTGCGTGATCTCGGTGTTTTTTGGATTGACAATCAATCAAATAACCCGCGTCGTTTTCCAACTCAGGCCAGAGATGTGTTCGTAACACGCCTACATGTACGCTACACCGCTGACAAATTCCCAGAAGATTTGATTTTTCAGGAAACCGCCGATCGGACTCATTTTCAAGGCCGCTATGTTCTTCGCCATCCTTGGAAAGGAGAAGATAATTGCCAAGAAGCACAGGCATACCGAAAAAATCTCAAAAAACGGCAAGAACAAGAAGCGCAAAGCTTAGCTTCGCTAACCGGATGGGATATCAACACCATCCGTGACAAAATAGGCATTATTGCCACAACGGATGATAATAGCGATGGCAAAACGTGGTGGCAAAAATTGTGGGGCGAATAAAATCAATCGTCAATTTCTCTGCCGATAGGGATAGAACGTTGATTGAGCTGATTATTCATGATTCACGCTGATAAAAAATCAGCATGTTGGGTGTGCAGTTGCCCCAATAGCATTAAGTCCATTTCGTATCGGGCAGACACACGCAGGTCTGCCCCTACAAAATCCTGTCTATTTAAAAAATTCCGCGGCAGCCCGATCGTGTTCGCCCAGACTTAAGGAAGTTCCAAAAAAATAAATCCCAAAAGGCAATTCAAGCCGGTTTGTTTAATTTCTCTCATTCTCTGCGGCTCTGCGGCTCTGCGTGAGCCGCCAGTTTGTTACAAATAATTTGTGTGCATAGAGTAGCCCTGCGGGATAATTTATTTTTTTGATATTCCTAAAAGGCTTGGAATTTAAAATCCTTGATAATTATAATAAATCCTTGTCCTTGTTATTTCACTTATTTATAAACTAGGGAAAACGCATGAAACCCCCAAAACTTGAACCCGCTTTACAAAAACTGGTTGATGCCCTACCACATGACCCCTTTTCGGTGCTTGGCAAACCTACCTCCGGTAAACAAATCCAAATTCGTGTCTGTCTGCCTGATGCTGAAGAAGTGATGATTGCAGAAGGCAACTTACCGATGCGACGCATACCTTATACAGAGAGATTTGAATGGCAGGGCACGGCTAAGATTCCTGATCCATATCGCCTGATTTGGCGCGATAAAGAGCATCGTGAACACATTACTCATGATCCTTCCTGCTTTGGGCCCCAAGTATCTGACTTTGACATGCACTT
>JAYQWI020001159.1:0-4808 GCA_035871815.2 Candidatus Parabeggiatoa communis | reverse complement strand
AAAAGCAAAAACCTTAATCGTGGCAAATATAAACAATTGGAAGAGCAAGCCAAACAGTTAGGTCAAATTCGTTCTGATATTTGGCACGGTTATGGTTCAATAAAAGGTGTTTCTATCAAAAATGATAGGAAAATACGTGATTTATGGTTAAAAGAAAAGAGAAAATTCAAGGTTTCTGCAAATGCTTGGAAAGAAATTTTACGGGATAGTTTTGGTGACATTAAAGCTAATCGTTCCGCAGCAAAAGAAAAAGTTAGAAAAGTTATTTATAAACAGATTTCTAATGAGAAACAACGCGTTGATTTTTATAAGAAGCTGAAATCTGATAAGTGGACTTCTAATAATTATTTAAGACGTTTAATGCGTCAATATTGGAAGCATGGACGTAATCATACAAATAATCAAATTGTTGTTCGCTCTGATAATTATAAAACTTTTCAATTAGGTGGACACGCTTGGATCAAGATACCTGGCTTAGAAAGGGGCAAACGAATTGCCATTCCATTAAATACTTTGGTCGAGCCAAATGGTACTTTAAGATTGATCTTAAAAGAGGGGGAAGTTGAAGTTCATTACACCATAGACCTAGAAGAAACTCATTATTGTGGGACTGCCACGATTGGGGTAGATAAAGGTTATACTGAAGTTTTTGTGGATTCTGATGGTGAACATTATGGTGACGGATTAGGCAAAATACTGACTCATCATTCAGATAAGTTAAAGAAAAAATATCAAGCTAGAAACAAGCTTAGGGTGATTACGAATAAAAAACCTCATAAAAGACAAAATATTATCAAAAATAATTTAGGTAGACAAAAACTCAATCGCCAAAATCAGAAAGTCCAATCTCAAATAAAGGATACAATCTATCAAGCAACACATAAATTGGTTGATAAGGCTTCAGTCATTGCGGCTGAAGATTTAACTTCACCAATTACTTCAAAAAAGTTTGGGGGAAATGTTACAAGAAGACTATCTGCTTGGACAAAAGGCGTGATAGCAAAAGCTTTAGACACGATTTCTCGCCGAAGAGGTTCTTCGGTCATTCTTGTCAATAGCGCGTACACTTCGCAAATGGATAGTCGTTACGGAATCCTTAAAGGAAAACGTAGCGGGGATTCATTTCATTGTTTCGATGGGGTGGTGTTACAAGCTGATGAGAATGCTGCGCGAAACGTTTTAGCAAGACTTCACGATCCGGAGATTGATCGTTGGACTCCTTTTCAAAAGGTTAAATCTATCTTGTTAAAACGGAATGAGCGACAACGGTTGGGACTGCTCAACCAGGATTCTAGTTGCAATCCTTTGTGGTTATCAACAGAGAGCGAATTACCTAAAAATGTCCAAGAATGTCCAACTTTTTAGGAGCAGATTATTTCAAACCACTTCGTGCCACAGAGCTTTGACTTGGTAACTCTGTGAAACTCTGGGGTACTCTGTGAACTTTGTGTTGCGTTAAAACGCAAAATACACAAAATCTTATAAAATCATAATATACAAAAATATCAATAACTTACACTCACCCTCTTACAGATCAGGGAAAGGAGACACATAAAGCTTCGGTCGTAGGGGCAATCCCTTGTGGTTGCCCCCCTAGGTTTCAACAATTAATTAAAGTAAATGCGACACAAGCCCGTCAGCCAGTTTTGGTTCAAACCAAGTTGATTTAGGGGGCATAATTTTTTCGGCATCCGCAACAGCCATCAAGGCTTGCATACTGGTCGGATACAGAGCAAAGGCAAGAGCCATCTCGCCGCTATTAACCCGCTTTTCTAATTCGGATAACCCGCGAATACCGCCAACAAAATCAATACGTTTATCGCGGCGCTGATCAACAATGCCTAACACCGGGGCCAAAAGATGAGCACTTAATAAACTCACCTCAAGGCTGGCTACCGGATCATCGGTCGGTATTTTGTTAGCATGACACTTTAAGTGATACCATTGCCCACTCAAGTACATACCCAATTCGCCGCTGTTTTGCGGTTTAACCGCATTGGAACTTAAATTCACATCAAAATTTTCGGCGACACGACTGAGAAAGTCGGGAACACTTAGACCGTTTAAATCTTTGACAACTCTGTTATAATCCAATATTTGCATTTGGTTGTCTGGAAACATCACAGTGAGAAAGTAATTATAGGGTTCCTCACCAGTATGTTGCGGATTATTGTTTTGCCGTTTTTCGGCGACTCGGGCCGCAGCGGCCGAGCGATGATGTCCGTCGGCAATATACAAACAATCCATAGCATCAATGGTTGTCGTTATCGTGTCCATCAGACTTGGATCATCTACAACCCAAAGGGTATGAACCACACCATCATCGGCTGTCTGATTAACGATGGGCGGTTGTGCCGTCACCGTCTTGACAAGCGCGTCGATGACCGAATCCTGTTTATAACTCAAAAAAACGGGGCCGGTTTGCGCGTTGAGCGCATCAATTTGACGTACCCTATCATCTTCCTTCTCTGGCCGAGTCAATTCATGTTTACGAATACGATTACTGTTATAATCAGCCACATTCGCAACCGCCACTAAACCGATTTGCTGATGATTGCCCCTCTTCAAACCATACAAATAATAACAAGGTACGGCATCTTGTTGAAGGATGCCAGCATTGAGCATCTTTTGCCAATTCTCAACCCCTTTGGCATACACCGCATCGCTAAACGGATCGGTATCAGCTGGCAAATCAATTTCGGGTTTAGAAATATGTAGAAAACTCCAAGCTCGCCCGTCAGCACGTTGACGCGCTTCCTCACTATTCAGCACATCATAAGGCGGTGCAATGACATCCGTGACATAAGACGGATTGGGACGTAAACCAGCAAAAGGACGAATGAGCGACATTAAAAACTCCTTATAATGGTTAATGGTTAATGGTTAATGGTTAAACCCGTAAGGGTTTTGTTCTTTTAGCTTATGGTGGCAAGCCATAAGCTTTGTTTCACAAGATTTATTGGATATTTGACATGCCTACGAAACAAGCTTCATCTCCCTATTTGAGGGACAAAATCAAAGAACCTTCAGATCCCTTTATTAGAAACAGAATCAAAGTCGTTGGAAATACGAACCCAGCCACAAAATGGACAACGATCATTGGCATCGTTGTTATTGTCGGCTCACTTGGGGCAGGCGTTTATTTTTTCCCTGAAACCTTTCAAAAGATGAACCTATTTGGCGGCACAACAACCGCTGACAACACTTCGACAAACACACCAGAGATCACAGCGGTTAGCGCGCTTAAAACGGTTTTCCCCTCTCCAGTCACGACAGAAGGCCCTGAAACAAGCGCAAAGGCATCACAAGAAAGCGCATCAAGTCTTCAATTGTCAAGCCATAGCGAAACGGCAGTGCCAGTCGTGCAAGCTGAACCCGTTCCCCAACCACCGAGAGTCAGCGCGTCGGTGTCTCAGACACCTATAATGGGGGCAGCGAACCGCGTTACTGCCTTGGCTAAACCCCCTGTCACAAGCCCAGAAGTGGTGGCGAAACAGCCTGAATCACCGTCTGAATTAGAACCACACTCCTCAAAACAGGTCAAACGCTTATTAACGGATGCCGAAGATCAGATTGAGAAACTGCGACTCACATCGCCTCAAGGTGACAATGCTTATGAAACTTACCAAGCTTTAGCCAAAATCGCACCACAACAAGCGCAACAGGTGTTAGACGCTATCGTGACATGGTATTTTGAGCAAGGCGAAAAGTATATTAGCAAAGGTAGGCTAACTCAACCTGAGCGTCGCAGTGCTTATCAAATGTACAAAAAAATGAGTAAGATTGCACCTCACCATCAGCATACCCAAACACTGTTCAACAAGATTTTTGACGCACTCAAGCAACGTGCACAGTGGCAAATCGAAAACGATGGCCTGATAGCCCCCAAAGATAACAATGCCTATAGCACTTATCAAGAAATGCTGACCATTGCCCCCGAAACTTCGGAGACGCAACGTTTATTCAATACGATTATTGATCACTTGCTTGCCAGGGCAAAAGGGCAAATGAAAAAAAAGAACTACACCACGCCAAACAATGATAACGCCGCTTATACCTATAAGCAGATATTAAAAATCTCGGAAAACAACGCCGAAGCCCTAAAGGGAATAAATAAGATTGTTAAAGAATATTACAAATTGGCCCTCACAAGACGGGATCAAGGTAGATATAAAGGCAGTATGACTTGGATTAAACGAGGCCTACTGGTTGATCCGGATAATCCAGAATTAAATCAATTAAGACTAGAAGTGAGAGAAAAATCGCGCTGAATAAGCGTTTGAAATCCAAGATTTATCTTGGGCTGATTTGGAGTCCAATATTTATCTTGGCTTGGAGTTCAATATTTATCTTGGCTTGGAGTCCAAAATTTATTTTGGGTTGGAGTTCAAGATTTATCTTGACTTGGAGTTCAAGATTTATAGCGTTTCCCGATTGAATGAAGTACAAATTTGATTGTCGTTGCAAATTTATTTTGCGGTTTTGGAGTGCAAAATTTATTTTGCGGTTTTTTTCGTTCCAAATTTATTTTGCGGTTTTTTTCGTTCCAAATTTATTTTGCGTCAGTCAGATTGATAATGTTTTTTGGGAATGCAGCCTTTGCATACAGACTTGGCATAAGTGTACTTTATTCAATCGGGAAACGCTATATCTTGGGCTAACGGTTTTCGATCATCTGTACGATTAAAAAAAACGGATCGAATAAACAATCCCGGTTGTTATTATAATCCAAAGCATCATTAGGACGTTTTGGGTGTCTTATAACTTAGGTTTCAAATTAAAATGGCTATAGACAGCCCAACTCAAAC
>JAYQWI020001158.1:0-2987 GCA_035871815.2 Candidatus Parabeggiatoa communis | reverse complement strand
GGTGATGTTTTACTTTTAGAAACACCAAGATTGCTTCATCCCCCAATGGATGCGATACTCGCAATCGACTTTGTGCTTTCCAATTTTGCCGGTACGATTTGGAAAACATTGAGAGAGGATTGCACATATGGAAGGCTAGTTTAAGAGGCTCAAAAACTTTTTTGGCTGCCTTATTTCAAGTCCATAGTCGCTCAATGGGTTACACCTGATGAACATCAAGATCGTAAATCGCAGCTTATTTTGCCTCATTTTTTTGATTGAGGGAGAACACGTCACTTCGCCATTGTTTTTCAAGATAAATCTTGAAGGCCTGATTTTCGTTTCAAATTTATTTTGCTTCGGCCTGATTGATTTATCAATTCGTTGTACTAAACTGATAGGTGCTAAGATCGGCAAACGAAGTCACTTCGCTATGCTTCGTAAATCTGTTATAGTATTCTACTAAACATGAGCAACCCGTTTATACCCCAAATCCACTGTACAACTTATGAACAACTATTCCCATTTTTTCACCCCTGACAGAATAAAATTTTTCAGCCCCTTAAATAGCAAATACCGTGAAGTCATTTTTGGCTGCTTGCGTACTCTCTATTATCGCCTTTATAGCCCAGACGCAGATTTTGCTTATCAAGTCACTCGTGAAGAATTGCGCGATTTATTTGTACAAGTGATTCGTGAAACGCCCGTTTTTAGCGATGAAGACGATAAAGAAGAACTTTTTCGACACGATGCCAATGATCAGACTAAAGCTAACGCTATTCTTAAAAAATTAATCACATCGGGCTGGCTGGAAAATTATGTCGATAAAGGGGCTATGTTATCCACCTATCGATTTACGCGTGCTGGTAAAGCCTTTTCGGAAAGCATTGCCTGGTTTGACAAAAAAGGCTTGCAAACCCGACAACGTAATGTTCGCAATACCAAAAATGCCTTACAAGCCTTTTTAAATGACGGTGATCCCTTTGATCTCATTGATGCCGTTGATTACGCAAAACGGGTTACCTCTGATCTCTCGGATGAGATTGCAGCACTCCATGAACGTAAACAGGCTTTGATGAAAACGGCTATTCAAAAAGCTCAAATCGCTATACAAGAATTACTGGATTACATGGATAACCATTTTCGCCACGATTTAGCTATTCGTTTTTCAGCCGATAGTATAGTACGCCATCATAATCAAATCCGTGAGATCATTGAAAAAATTAAATCATGGGCACCTCAAAAATTAGAACAAGCCGAAGCGAGATTAAAAGCACTTGTATCAGAAAAAGAATACCAAGATTCTGTACCCATTACTTATCAATTGCTTTATCAAATCGAACGGTATTTAGAATCGGCTGAAAGAGTCAAAATGCCTGAATTGCGGGATGCCTTAGAAAGTTATGTGGGGCGCACCACCTTAATTATTAAACAAGCCACGGCAATGTTGGCAGGGCTGAAAGAAGAAGAACTTGCCAAAGCATTGCAAACCCTTGGCACATTGTCACCTGGACAACAAAATAAGCAACTTGCCTTGATTGGACAACATTTTGGCAATATGTCGGTTCGATTGGTAGCCCCTAACACCATTCGTCTTCGCCAACGTAAACAACGCGAAATTTCTGCTGACATCCAAGCCACGCAGCCCCCGACTCGTGAAGAACTACTTCAAGCCGCTTTGGCAGAAGCGGAAGAAAATGCGTTTACCATCTCGCTTGATGATATTCGCCAAGAAATCATCAAACAAATGGGTGATGAATCCGAAATGCGTGTTTCCCATCTTAATGTCAAAGACGCTGCCACATTTTTAGCCCTCAGCCATGCCATTGAAGTCGGTTCAATCAGTTTGGAAAAAGAAAAACCCTGTCTTTTGGTGGAACCCATTGAAGACTGTTTTCAAAATGGCTATATTGAGGCAAAGGATTATATTATTCGTAAGGCAGTGTCAACACAATAACTATCCCATTCTTACCCCCTATCAGTTTTGTTTAACTTGTTTAACTAATTGAAATAGTTCTATATTTTCATAACAAGACTGTCATGAAGATCGAACGACAAGGGCTGCCCTTGCGTGTTCGCCCCTTGCTGTGAAATTATTTTTCTGAACCTCTCTCTATAGTACAGCGGATTAACGGTATAAACGGATTACTCTATTGGTAGCATTGATTCAATCCGGGGATGAAATTAATCCGCTGCACTAAACGTGCTAAACTATCCCATCTGAAAAATGAATGAACTACTTAATTTCGTTGAAAAGCAATTGGCAGACACTTCTGTCTCCTTAGACGCATTTCGCAAAATCGCTACGCGCTTATTAGCCAATGGCGTGATCTCTCATGGAGATACTGCCTTGGAAAGCACGCTTTATAATGATGCTAAGCGTATTGAATCTTTATTGGATGACTACTTTGCCGTTATCGGTTGTAAACTGTTTCATGAACCCGATTTCCAATATTTTTGTTTGTTTCCCCCAGGTGCCAATGTGCCGGGGTTTGCAGAGAATGACGAAGAGGCTGAAACCAGTTTGCATGATAAATTTAATCAAGATGAAGTCGCCACTATACTGATTTTAAGATTTTTGTATCAACAACTCTTCCAAGAAGGCGCATTAACTGGCGAAGCGGAGGCACTGGTACCACTAGAATTGTTTTATACCACGATGCAAATTCACCTTAATCGTTCTTTGTTATCAATAGGGGCGACTAGGCGCAAAGAAATCTTTCAGAGATTGCGTCGCTTAAAACTCATTCACTATGAACCCAATGCGAATTTAGATAACCCCGATACCGTTTTGAGGATTCGCCCTATCATTACTAGCTTTGTCAATGCCGATGCGTTGGCAATCATAAGTACTGAACCATAAATTTTCAGGTATTTTAATAGAAGCAACCAGAAGAGGGGTTGCCCTTTGCGGTAAAATACCTGTTTATTTGTGCTTCAGTACTTAGCACAACCACGGAATAATAAAGATGTACCTGAAGAAACTGATTTGTATGAGATCGGAAGAG
>JAYQWI020001157.1:0-7744 GCA_035871815.2 Candidatus Parabeggiatoa communis | reverse complement strand
GAAACCGGGGTAATGCCACCTAAAGGGGGACAAACGCAATTAAGCGATGAGGAAGTTAAGAACGCTGTCGCCTATATACTAAATGCTGCCGGTGCTGATGTTCAAAGCAGCAGTGAAGAAACCGCTCCTGAGAGTGCAATGCCAGCTGAAAAACCGCCTGAACCTGCGGCTCCCGCAGAACCAGCCGAGCCGGCACCTTCAGCGCCAAGCCTTGATCTGGCTAAAGGAGAACAAATTTATAATACCGCTTGTGCTCTATGTCACGCTCAGGGAATTGCAGGCGCTCCAAAATTTGGAGATAAAGCGCTTTGGGCACCTCGTATTGCTAAAGGGATGGATGCTTTATTCACCACAGCTTTGCAAGGACTGGGGGCTATGCCACCCAAAGGGGGACAAATGGGATTACCCGATGATGATATTAAGAACGCTGTAGGCTATATGGTGTCTAAAGCGCAGTAATGACAAATCGGAAAACGGGAATTGGGCATTGCCAGTTTCCGTTTTTCTATTTTCCCTTTCTCTACAAGGGCAACCGGGTTTTCCCCGACAAGGGGCAACCACAAGGGTTTGCCCCTACATCCCATCAATTATTATTTGATCTTGCCCTTCATTTGCCCTTCACAAATTCATCAATATGGATATTAACCCCTATTTGAAATTAATGGTTGAAAAAGATGCCTCTGATATCTTTTTTACAGCCGGCTCAACGGTGCGTATTAAAGCGGCTGGAAAAGTGATCACTGTGGGTAAGACAATCCTCACGGCCGAGATCATGCAGACTATCGCCCGCAAAATTATGAACACAGATCAGTGGGCCGTTTTTGAAAAAGAACTTGAAATCGATTTTGCCATTGGCTTGCCTGAAGCCAACGCCCGTTTTCGTGTTAATGCCTTTAAGCAACAAGGACAATCGGCCTTGGTAATGCGTTATATTAAATCCAAGGTGCCCACATTGGACGAATTGAAAATGCCAGCCATACTCAAAGAATTGATTATGCACAGGCGTGGATTGTTATTGATGGTTGGGGGAACCAATTCGGGCAAATCGACAAGCCTAGCCGCTATGATAAATCATCGTAATGAAAATCAGGCAGGGCATATTTTAACGATTGAGGATCCAATAGAATTTGTCCATTCGCATAAGAAATCGTTGATGAGTCAACGCGAATTAGAAGTGGATACGCATTCTTATCTACGTGCGCTTAGAAGTGCGATGCGTGAATCCCCTGATGTCATTTTGATTGGTGAAATCCGTGATCAAGAAACGATGTCTGCCGCATTAGAATTATCTAACACAGGCCACTTAGCCCTGTCTACTCTCCATGCTAACAATGCTAATCAAGCTATGCAACGTGTTATCAATCTGTTTTCCCAAGAACAACATAAGCAATTGTTTATGGATTTATCTTTAAATCTGATAAGCGTCATTTCACAACGCCTTGTGGTCGGTGTGGATAAAAAACGAGTCGCCGCGGTAGAAGTGATGATTAATACCCCTTATATTGCTGATCTAATTCTAAAGGGCAAAATAGAGGATATAAAAGAGGCAATGGCAACCAGTGGGGCTGAAGGCATGCAGACATTTGATATGGCCTTATACAATTTATATATAGAAGGCCGGGTGACGTTGGAAGAAGCGTTAGCCAGTGCCGACTCACGCACTAACTTACAGGCGAAGATTACTTTTGGATAACAAGGTGAACAAACTAAAATTGATCGAGCGAAGCTCGGTAACGAAGTTTGTACTCCTATTTTATCCGTAAAAACTTTTGCGTGGAATTGATCATTGATAGATTGATCATTGAAAAGGGAGGGGGGGGATTGGAATCGACAATCAAAAAGAAGGCATCCACCTACCAATATTGTGAGGATTATTGCCTTGAACCACATTGGTTCAACATGGAACCTCCGAGAGATGCCTCAGGCTTTCCGCTATTACTTCGGCCGACGGCATTAGCTCAACAACACCTACTACACTCAGTTCCTTGGCAGATTATTTTGAGGTTCAAGCGTTTACTCAGCCCACAACACCAGAGGGGATGCCAAAATCAAAATATAACTGTTTTCTATATAAACTCAATAAGTCATTGAATGAAGAAATCACTTGTAAAATGACATCCGTTCATTTGTTCTAATTATAAATCATCATTTTTCAGTCATTATTAATTAGCGTGTACTTTAATGCTTTATTGAAGATAAAGCAAGCCCAATTTTTTCTTGCAATTCTCCAATTTCATTACTGATAGCCAGCATATCACTTTCTTTGTCTTGTTTGTAATGTAAGTATTCGTGAATAATATTAAGCGCACTCACGACGACAATACGTTCCGTACTAACCACTTTTCCGCCCTCGCGTACCAGTTGTACTTTCTCATTAAGATAGTGTGCTGAGGCTATCAATGTGTCGCGTTCTTCTTCAGGGCAAGCGACGACATAATCCTTATCAAGGATATGTAAATTAACCGGTATTGGCTTTCCACGACTCATGTGCTTGTTTCCATCGATTTAAGCCGTGCAATCATCGTTTCAATACGTGTGCGTGCAATGGCGTTTTTTTCAAGTAATGCGGCACGTTCCGATATTAAGTTAGCTTGACTTTCATGCAAAGCTTTATTTTCTTCTGCCAATTGTTTGCAGGTTTGAATCAGTGCATCAACCTTGGCTTCCAGTGGTAGCAAAAAATCAGGTTTTTCCATATATCAATGATCAATTATCAATTATCAATGATCACATCAGTTATCAACACATTAATATTCTTTAATATTTAGTGATGTATAAAGCCAAGCGATTATCGAAAAAACGGTATCGTTTGAAGGCCCATCATTATTGATCATCAATAATCAATTATCAAGTATTTTATGAAATTAGAAATTCAGAAGTTCAAGTGAGCCATTATCAGTTATCATTGAATTAGCGTTGCAAACTTTAGTTTGAAGTGTTTGCAAACTAAAGTTGGAACGTAAACCATTGAATTGGGCTTGCAAACTTTAGTTTGAAGCTATCTCGTCATCTTCCTCATCATCTTCCTCGTCATATTCCTCGTCATCCTCCTCGTCATCCTCCTCGTCATATTCCTCGTCATCATCGTCGAAAATATCCATCATATTCTTATTTTGCGGCGGATTGCCATCATAAACCAAGTAATTACGTCTTGACAAGTATGCCCCACGGTAATACGAATATTTATCCAAAGCAGCCACTTCGGTTACCTTTTCAAGCTCTAAAAAATCAGCACGCATATCCACTTTTTTGACCGCCTCTGAGGCATAAATAACCTGATCTGAAGTCAATCCACTGGGTGAACCTGTATAATACACACGCGGATCCAAGAAAACATCCACACCCAGTCCCACAGTATCACGCGCTGAATTTGGCCCTAAGAAGGGCAAAACGAGATAAGGGCCACTGCCTACTCCCCAATAACCTAATGTCTGCCCAAAATCTTCATTGTGCTTAGGCAGCTCAAATTCGCTGGCAACATCAATCAAGCCCAGTAACCCCACAGTCGAGTTGAGTAACACCCGCCCCGTGTCAGAAGCCGCTTGTTTAAATTTAAATTGCAACAAATCATTAGCAATCACGATAACATCATCAAGATTACTAAAGAAATTAGTCACCCCTTTATTAACAGGCTTTGGCGTAACTGCCTTATAACCCTTTGCGACAGGTTTAAGTATTGCTTTATCGACGCCTTCATTAAAAGCAAAGATACTGCGATTAAAGCTTTCAAAAGGATCAAACTCATGGGTGGTAGCCGTAGTAGCACATCCCGATAAAATCCACGATCCCAATAACAATCCCAAAACGGATTTATAATAACAGGCATTTCGCATAGTTTTATTCCAATTAAACAATTAGCAAGTTATAAAATTAACTTATTCTAATAATAACATGAGTTCAGAATAGTACATAAGCTGCCAAAAATCCAGCACACCCAAAAACACGTTTGTAGTCGTTGCACGAGTCTTCGCTAAAGCGACTATTATTGCAAATTAAAAATAGTGAATTGTGAGTCAAAAATAAAAGTCATGATTTTCACGGTACCCATTTTCATGAAACGCATTGATTTTAAATCATGGCATTGATTTACAATTCTAACCAAGAATGCTTGCCGTTAAATTCCTCTCATTTTGCCTAAAAATAGAATAATAAGCGTCAGCAACACAATACCCAGCATAAAAAATAGGAAGAAATAAAATCGTAAAACCTCATAAGTGATTCGTTCTAAATTGTTTTTAACTTCCTTGTGTACTTCTTTCTTAAATTGAGCTTCGACAGAAGTTATTTCAACTTGACTGAGTCTATGTTGATTATTGGTAGCAAGGCTTAAACTTTTTTCCAAAAAAGCTTTGATATCAGTGTCAATCTTCGCTGATTTAGAAAGACATTTACTGCGGTTATTGGCGACATACCGAGCGGCAAACCATCCTATAGCAACAATTGTCGAAACGCTAAAGATTATGACAGCCAACCAAAATAGGTCAGTTAAATCAAATACCTGACGTAAAATGATTATGGAAAAGCCAAGTACAGTTATTAAAATGATGCCGAAACGGGCCCGTTTTTTTTTAGGAATGTTTAACATGACTTTTTGATTTTAGGTATAACAACAAGTACAGGGATTTCAAGATAAAACGCGGATTAAACTGATTATCATGACGCCACGCTAAAGTTTAGCGAAGCGAAACTTTAGCATGAAACACTGATTTCATTTGTTTTCTTCAGTCCCTCTTCTGCTCGTTTGCCTATAAAATCAGTCAAATCAAGCTATCCCACAAACACCCATGTTACCCCATAACCTACCGTTCTCAAAAACATAAAGCAACATAATATGCTAATAGCCCGTATTTTCAGCGTTCTTTTTCCCATCTTAACGATTGTGATGGTAGGTTATCTATATGCACGTATCAGGCCTATAGATATGAGTACCGCTAACCGTCTCAATATGGAAGTCTTTACGCCCGCCTTGCTATTCACGGTTTTATCCGATAACACATTTAATCTCATGGATTACCAACAATTAGCCTTAGCGACAATACTGATGATACTAGGCTCTGGCATCATAGTATTCCCTTTAATTCGTTGGCTTGGAATCAACCCCAAAACCTTCATCCCCTCCATGATGTTTGTGAATGCCGGTAATATGGGTATTCCCGTCGCGCTGTTTGCATTTGGAGAGGTTGGTTTACCAGCGGCAATGTTGTTTTTAATGACAACTGCACTCCTCAATTTTACCTTAGGAATATCTTTAGTCAGTCAACGTGCCTCTTTAATTGCAGTATTAAAAATGCCACTGATTCAAGCCGCGCTAGTCGGTTTACTCATTAGTCTAACCTCAATCGAGGTACCCAGCTTATTGATCACACCTATTAAGATGTTAGGCACTTGTGCGATTCCAGTGATGTTATTATCACTCGGCGTGCGATTGAGTGATATTGATTTAACCCATTGGCGAATTGGTTTATTAGGGGCATTTTTGCGCCCACTTTCAGGCGGCATCATGTTTTTACTCATACAGCCTTGGTTCACATTAACACCGTTACAAACGAGTGGATTACTCATTTTTGCCATGCTACCTCCCGCCGTAGTGAATTATATTATTGCCGAACAATATCAGCAGGAACCGCAGAAAGTGGCAGCCATTGTCATGCTTGGCAATGTAGCCAGTTTTATCAGTTTACCCATTGCTTTAGCGTTCGTATATCAATGAACAATTATCAGGTTAAACCCAGCAAAAGTAGCAAACTTTAGTTTGTCGCTCTACGTGACAAACTTCGTTCTGTGCGAGAACAACTTTTATCATCGCCCCAAAGGCAAAGAATTGAATCTTAAAACAGGCTTATTTTTGCAAGGATTACCCGTTTTTATACGCAAAAACAGCAAGCCTATAATTGTTCAATATTCATTGATAATTGTTCGTTGATTTGTGAATCCGGAAAATCACAGCAAAAAATGCTGCCTTCGCCTAACGTGCTTTCTATACGCAAATAACCATTATGACGATTCAGTACATGTTTAACGATTGCCAAACCTAAACCGGTGCCCCCTTGACTACGTGAACGTCCAACATCTACCCGATAAAAGCGTTCAGTCAAACGTGGCAAATGTTCAGGCGCAATACCTTCACCCGTATCACGGACTTCAAAATGTTTCCCTTTTTCATCTTCATACCACAACATCAAGATATCACCTCCTGCCGGTGTGTAACGCACCGCATTAAACACGATATTAGAAAAAGCACTACGCAATTCCTCAGAATGCCCCTCAAGGATTAAATCTTCATCCGCTTCTAAAGTAATATGGTGGTTTTGTTCACCACTCAGAACACACGCTTCTTCACAAATCGTTTTAAGCCAGTCTGCGACAACAATAGGCTGCTTCTTATGCGTCACAGCTTCCGACTCAAGACGTGATAAGAGTAACAAATCATCAACAATATGACGCATCCGAATCGTTTGTTCATCCATAAGCAACAAAGGGCGTTCCCAGAGCGACGTACAGTCATCTTGAGCATCACGCATTGTTTCAATAAAACCATTAATAACAGTTAGTGGTGTGCGTAATTCATGCGAGATATTAGCGATAAAATCTTGGCGAATTTGCTCTAAACGATGAATTTGTGTAATGTCTCTAGCGATCAATAAATGCTGATGATTTCGAGCATAAGGAATAACACTGATACGTAATATAATATTAGGATCAGCAGGAGAAGCTAATTTAATAGACGTTTTATCATCACAATGAGTGAGATACTGAGAAAAACTAGGATAGCGTATCAGATTAGTAATAGGTTTCCCTTTATCTTGGGGAGATTGTAAACCAAGCAATTGATGTGCCGCTTTATTAAGCCATTCAATTTCATGGTTTTTTCCTAAAATAACCGCAGCATCGGGCATAGCAGAAGTAGAATTTCTAAAACGCTTAAGCATGGCCCCCAACTTACGTTTCCGTTTACGATTGCGTTGTTGTAAACGATAGAAATGATAAAACACTTCTCCCCAAATACCAGGAGCTTCTGGAGGATAAAATGTCTTACTATGCGTGAACCAACGATCCAAACGATACAAATTATACAAATGCCAACAGAGATAAATAAAGCAAGCAAGAAATAAGAATAAAAAAGTGTGTCCCACTAAAAGGCCAATAATCAACATGCCCAGCACCAAACCGAGCAGTCGCGAAAGTTCTTGAATCCAAGCCGAAGACATATCAGTTATCAGTTATCAGTTATCAATTATCAGTCCATCGCTTTTATCTTCAGTCAAAATAACAACTCTCATAATAGAGGTGCGCTTTGAGAAAGGGGTGTTAAATTTCAGGTATTTAGGTAACTCCAAAAAATTAAAATACCCACACCTTTAATCAATCTTCTTTCATTCTCTGCGGCTCTGCGGCTCTGCGTGAGCAGACAGTTTGTTACATAAGATTTGAGTAGTGTGGTTGTTTTGGGTATTTTATTTTTTTGGAATTGCCTAAGTGAAAAGTCATTGAAAAGCGAGTACAACGAACGAGGGGCCGATAAACCAATAAACCTAACAAAATCAATGAATTATTCGTTTATAGGCCGTTATTAGCGTAACTTTACTTCGTTTCGTTGTACTGGTTTAAAAAAACGGATAGGCGCTAAGGGTAAATGGTTAAAACCATAAGCCTTGATGACATAAACTGTCAAAAAGAGAGAATTTTAACCCGTAAGGGATTTTGATATTGACGCTTATGAACTTTAGCCGCTAAACAACATTTA
>JAYQWI020001156.1:0-2606 GCA_035871815.2 Candidatus Parabeggiatoa communis | reverse complement strand
ATTCCGCAAGACATGAGATTACGTTCTGAATATGAACACTATTGGAAAGTGACTGAGATGATGCCCGTTAATTCTGCTGGTATTGTGACTGCTAGGGATAATTTGACTATCCATGAGTCACGGCAAACGATTATGGAAACGATCAAAGATTTTGTTTCCCTAGAACCCGAAACGGCACGAGAAAAATACCAATTGGGTGAAGACGCACAGGATTGGAAAGTGCATTTAGCTCAGGAGGATATTAGGAATAATGAGGTTGATGATTCTTATGTTACCCCTATTTTATATCGGCCTTTTGATAAGCGATATACTTATTATACGGGTAAAACAAAGGGTTTTATCTGTAGGCCAAGACATGAGGTGATGCAACATATATTAGCCGGGGAAAATGTGGGTTTGATTACAAGGCGACAAATGTTACCTTCACAACCGTGTACATACTTTTATACCTCAAATCATCTGATTTCTGATGGCGTGATTCGTTCTGATAATCGGGGCAGTGAGTCTCTTTTCCCTCTCTATCTTTATCCCACCGAAAAAGAAGAGTTTTTAAACGGTAATGGTAAAGCTAAACCAAAGAGAAAACCCAATTTCGCCCCAAAATTCATCAAAGACGTAGAAACCCGTCTCAAACTACAATTTATCGAAGACGGCACTGGCGATTTTGCCACCACGATCGGCCCAGAAGATATCTTTCACTATATGTACGCCGTTTTTCACAGTCTAACTTACCGGCAACGTTATGCCGAATTTCTCAAAATCGATTTTCCGCGTTTACCGTTAACCCGCGACAAAACGCTATTTCAACAACTCGCCGACTTGGGAGAGCAACTGGTATCCATTCACTTAATGGAAGCGGATATTGAGAGCGATAGCGGTTATCCTATCGAAGGTGATAATCGTGTTGATAAAATCACGTCTAAAAACGATAAAGTTTATATCAACAAAACCCAATACTTTGATAACGTCAGTGAAGCCGTATGGCAATTTCAGATTGGCGGTTATCAAGTTTGCCAAAAATGGCTCAAAGATAGAAAAGGCAGACAACTCAACTACGATGACTGCAATCATTACCTCTATATCCTAGCCGCTTTGGAACACACTATTCAGTTAATGGCGAAAATTGATGAAACGGTTCCAGAATTTCCTTTGTCTTGAAGGCATATTAATAACTACAAGGATTGTTTATAAGAAAGGATAAGTGCGTGGGGAAGCACAGTTTTTATCCTTTATTATTTTGTTAGAAATATCTATAATCCAAACGTACAGCATTAAAATTAATGATTAATCCTTTCTGACACTTCAAATATTTAATATAGTGAGAAAATCTTGACAAAGTCAATGGCTTGAATTCCTGAACAGTCACTACCGATAAAAGGAGAGTACCTATCCGAAAAAAATACACTTCTTTGGAACTGAGACTCTGATGATGATACATAGCCTTCACTTCTTTGATCACTTCAAAAGAAATTCCAAACATTTTTAATTCGTAATAAAAAGCTCTTCGATAAATTTGTGGTAAATACCCGGCACCTAGCGTTATTAAAATACGATTGGCAATAAAGAGCAATTCTTTGATATCTTCTTTTTCGGAAAGTTGCACTTTGTTAAAGTCAAAAGTATCGGTGAGCGGTGTTTTTTGAGCTAAGTGGTTGGGAAAGGTTTGATGATACAGTAATTGACCACCAAAGTTCGCCAATATGCCAACGGGTTTGTTATAACCTTTTAAATAGGAAATCAATTGCGCCTTATGAAGTGCCAATACTTCAGGTACCGCTTTTAACTCGACAATGACGGTATTTTCAACCAGAACATCAAGACAATAAAGTCCCACTTGTTCATCAAAATAGAACACATCAAACCATTTTTGAGTTTCTGCTTGTAAACCTTGGCTCTGTAATTCCAACTTAAGGGCTTCTTCATAAACTTTTTCTTGCCAGAAATTTCGCAATTGGTTGTAGACTTTGAATAGACAACCATTGATTTTGTAGGTTAGGTTGTTGTACATATAATATCCTTTATTATAAACAATCCTTGTAGTTATACCTTGTAGTTATACCTTGTAGTTATACCTTGTAGTTATAGCTTGTAGTGGCGTTGTTGCATAAATATTTATTAGTAAGTTATTGATTAAAAAATTTTAAGTCATGAGACTAAAATAGTAACTCATTGATTATTAAATAATATTTATAATTATGGCCACAACGCCAATCCCCCGTAGAATAAGTGGGACACTCCCGCAAAAAATAGGCAACACCTTTAAACCATCAATATTTATTTTAAAAACAAGAACATAAGCTGGCCCAGTTGAAGAATGTATTTCACGCAAAAGGAAAATGCTATAGATACGCTATCCTTTATTATAAATAATCCTTGTAGTTATATCTATACAATCCTTGTCGTTAGTTTTATAATATCCCGCTTTTATCCATAAGAGTCTATCTAAAATGACAAAACACCCACATTCTCTGCCATCACGCAACATTGTGATGGGATTAAGCGGACTGATGCTGTATTTATTCAGTCTGTCTGCATGGGCAAGCACTGATCCGCCTCAAACTGATCCCCATCAAAATATCCCCCCGCCCTTACAATCTTGGATTAAC
>JAYQWI020001155.1:0-4276 GCA_035871815.2 Candidatus Parabeggiatoa communis | reverse complement strand
ATATTTGACAATACCCAAGGTTGGCACATCGACAATTTCGAGGGCTTGACGCATCATCAAGGCCGATATTTTTTTATCGTTAGCGATAATAACCATAGCCGCTGGCAACGTACTTTGTTAAGCTATTTTGAAATTCAATGAGCAATTCTCACTGATTAATTATCAGTTCTATAGATTGTTTATTTTTGTCTTATTTTTATTGCATGCTTTTTTTGCAAATATCGAATAGAACGCAGATAATACTGATAATCATGATTGGCGCTGGTTTTTTTTAATCACTCCCTATTTAAATCAGTGTTAATCATGCCATAATCAGGCCATAATCAGCGTTCTATCTAATTAACTTCAGTCCAGATTTTAATAATTATCAATTACTCATTATGGATAAACAAAGCGGCATCTTAATTAAAAAACCGATTTCGCTATTGAAGCGCCATTTGAGAGCGGATTATTCAAAGTTCATGGAGGCCTGCACTAAGGCATTTGCTTATGGCATTGTTGGTAATATGGAAAGTGCCATCATAGAAGCAAAAGGAATGTTGTCTGCTCTTGGTTTACGAGATGATGAATGCCCACAATTAGCATGGTTTCTCATTCACAGTGCTTTGTTGCAAGCCGTCAAGGATTTGCTCGATGAGCGTATGACATCCTTGCCTCCAGAATATAAAGAAACCCAAAAGCGTAAACAATATGAAATGGTTTCACGACGACAAACTCGGGCTCATCTGGCCTGGAATGAAAACGAGGCCTTGCAACATTGGATTACACTATGTGGAATTAAACCAATGGATAAGGATTTGTTTAAATTGGTCTGTGACGAAATGCGTTTGCAGGATGTTGAACAAGTGCGTCAGTGGCAAAAAACCTTGGCCAATTTAATTGGATACCTCTTAAAACACGGTATGCCAATGGAACGGATAAGCCCTAGATTGGATTATCATGCTGAAACGCGCCAAGCTCGTAATGCAGAAGAGGCCCTATTAGTTACCCTTAATGCCTGTGCCCGTGTGACGCAACAACTGTCTAAAATAGAATGGCCCTCGCACAGTGCCTTTGGTGAATGGGTTTATCGGATACAAGGCCAATCTCCTAGTGTTGATAGGGTATTATTTTTGGACTGTTTGAGTTTTTTGGATTTGCACGATTGCCAGTTGCGTGTACATCATTTCCAATGTGCTAATTTTTGCGGAGCCAATCTTGAACAGGCCAACCTTGAAGGGGGGAAGCACCGAAATGCCCGTTTTGAAAAGGCCAATCTTAAAAATGTGACTTTTGAAGATGCGGATTTGATGGATGCCAAATTCACCGACGCAAACCTTGAAGGCGCAAACCTGAATAATGCCTATCTTGCTGGGGCCTGTTTTGAACGCGCCAATTTGAAAGGCGCAACCTTAAAGGCAAGCCGTTTTTATTATGCCAATCTCAGGCAAGCGCATATTGAAAGGGCCAATTTAAAGCAAGCCGATCTTGAAGGGGCGGATATTGAGGGTGCCAATTTCTCTGATGCGATTTGGACGAATGGCAAAAAGTGTTTACCCAATTCGATTAGTCACCCACGGTTCGATTGATTGACGTGCTAACTCTCTACTAACTCTCTTTGGAAAAAATATGTTATTGGAATTTAGTGTTAAAAATTTTCTGTCTTTTAAAAATGAAGTGACGTTAAGTCTGTACGCTTCGCCAGAAATCACGGCGCATGAAAGATATAATGTTTTTCCAATCGGTGGACAACATTTGCTCAAAACCGCTGTGATTTATGGTGCCAATGCCAGTGGTAAAACTAATCTGATTAAAGCCATGCAGTTTATGAAAAATTTTGTGGTTAATTCCCTAGAATTACAGTCAGAGAAAGAAATTGACATTGAACCTTTTAAATTGAATACTGACACCGTCAATTTGCCAAGTGAGTTTGAAGTCACTTTTCTAGTTTCTGACGTTTATTATCGTTATGGTTTTGTGATTGATGCCAAGCGTGTTCATCACGAATGGCTTTATTATGCGCTTTCTGAGCAAGAAATCAGATTATTTGAGAGAAAATTTGATAATGAGACTGACACCATTGCGCTAGGTGAGAATTTTCCAGAAGGAGAGCCATTAGTCGATAACCAACAACCCAAATTAACGAGAGAAAGGGCCCTTTTTCTTGCCGTCGTTTCCCAATTCAATGGCACAATTTCCAGAAAAGTCATGGATTGGTTCACTAATGATTTTAAGGTATTGTTTGCCACTCAAGAGGACAATTTCGAGGAGAATTCCGTTAAAAAATTAGGCAATGCGCTATACAAACAAGAGATATTAAAGTTTCTCCAAGCGGCTGATACGGCTATTGAAGACATTGATTTGGTTAAAGTCAAACCACAAGATATCTCTGGCAATTTACCAGACGCACTCAAACAACTGATTGTTTCTAAAGGCAAAATGTTAGTGACTAAACACAGTGTTTTTAACGCGGTGGGTTTGGTGACTGACTCAGTATTATGGAGTCTGGAAGATGAATCTGAAGGAACACAAAAATTATTTGCCTTATCTGCTCCCCTAATAGAAACGTTGAAAAAGGGTGAAACTTTGGTGGTTGACGAGCTAGACTCCAAATTACATCCGATGATAATGCGTTTTATTATTAATTTGTTTCATTCAACTGAGAGTAATCCAAACCACGCGCAATTGATTTTTGCGACGCATGATACTAACTTATTGAGCCAACGTTTTTTCCGTCGAGATCAAATTTGTTTTACTGAAAAAGATCAGTATGGTTCAACCGATTTATATTCGTTAGCGGATTATGAATGGGATGAAGATGAACAACCTTCTGAAAATCGTTATAAAAGCGATTATTTTAAAGGTAAATATGGTGCTATTCCCTTTATTGGAGAACTAAAACTGTTTTTTGGAGATAGCGATGGCGAGAGATAAGCGGCTACCAAAAAGTAAAAAGCAGAAAAGACTGGAGAAAGCCAAAAAACGCTCAGTAGTCTTAGGAAGATATTTGATTGTCTGTGAAGGAGAGAAAACGGAACCGAACTACTTTAAATGGTATAAAAAAGAACTTAATCGGTTGAAAAATGCGTTATCGCATAGCAAAACACCTCAAGATTTTGACGTGAAAGCATTAGGGGATGATTTTGTGATAGAGGGGGCAGGCAGAAATACTAAATCTTTACTTGAATATACCATTGAACAAAGAAATAGAGCCACTGTCGATTACGATCAAGTGTGGTGCGTTTTTGATCGAGATTCTTTTCCCGCACAAGATTTTAATGAAGCTATTTTTTCAGCGGCGAAAGAAGATATCAAAGTGGCTCACTCTAATGAAGCCTTTGAATTATGGTATTTATTGCACTATCACTACTATCATACCGGTATCAGTAGAAAGCAATATCAAGAGATGCTAACCGCTGTGTTAAATAAGCCCTACCAAAAAAACAGCGAAACCATGTATGAAGATTTACAAAAATCTGGTGGCAACCAAAAAGAGGCGATTAATCACGCCAAAACCTTGTTAAGCACTTATGATAGTCAAACAGACTACGCTGATCATAATCCCTCTACAACGGTGCATGAATTGGTGATCACTTTGAATGACTATCTGAATGAATTTAAAAAACGCTTTGGTTTGTAGCACGCAAACTCTAGATTTACAGATAATTAATTACAAAACACCCCGCGTAGGATAAGCGGTAGCGTCATACACCCAAACGTTATAATCAAGCAAAATGCAAAGTGGATGACGCGCAACGATTCACCCTACTCGTGCAACCTTGCTTATTACCCATTTTTATTCCGTCTAGTTCCTGATTTAACACGAACTTTTCCTGATTTATGGTGTGGGGGTGATTGGAAAGGTGTGGCATTTTCTGGTTTTGCAGGGCCCAGATTATTGTGTCAGTAAATCATTTGCGACTGACGATGAGGAGATTTTTGAGGTTGTTAAAATACTTAAAGCATTGAAAGAGATTTTGTCCGAAATTGCCAAACTTGAGACATAAGATGGCATAATTACTCTAGGGCGAACACGCAAGGGCAGCCCCTACAATCAATCACATAATACGCGGGGTTTTGTCGGGGCATATCTGCGTGTATGCCCTTAATTTAATAGCATTGCCGCTTGCCCACCATCCCCATCTACGTTCCAAAGTTTATTGGCACCATTGAGTCAATCCGGGAATGAAGTTAATCCGCTGTACTATAATGAACAAAAATCATGCTAAAAACCTTAATCGTTTTATTATCCTTATTGCTCATCAACCTACAATACCAACTTTGGTTTGGCAAAGGC
>JAYQWI020001154.1:0-5925 GCA_035871815.2 Candidatus Parabeggiatoa communis | reverse complement strand
CTGTCGAAAAACGGGCTTTTTATGAAATTGACGCATCTCGTTTTTTGGCTTTTGGATAAAAGCCGCAAGCCAACTAAACGCTGGGTTTTGTGCAATTGCAATATCCAAAAAGCGGGGATGTGTTTTTGTTTAAAAAGGCCAAATTTCGACAGCCTAGTTAGCCCCCCTTTTTCAAAGTGAAATTGGGGAATTTCATGCGCTAATTTCTTCTGATTGTAACGGATTTTGGGGACATCAGAAATAATGGGGCTTTTCCATTATTTAGAAAGGGCGAACACTTTTGGCTCGCCTCTACACCAAATCTAGCCTCCCCAAAATCCGTTATAATCAGAACTTATTAAAATTAAAATGGAAAACGTTAACATACAAAAATATTGCCTTGATGCGGTTAGCCCCTTCTTTGAAAAAAGGGGGGGGGATTTTACTGATGCTTGAACATACTGATATGACACCAACTGCTGTTCAAGCTGAGTCTCGCACTACAACGTCCAATTGGAAAGCCCTATCTTTGTTCAACCTTTATCGCCTGATTATCTCGACTGTCTTAATCAGTTCTGTTCTGACTAATATTTTCCCCATTTTTTTAGGCCTATTTGATGCTCGCCTGTTTTTAATAACAGGCTGGCTGTATTCAAGTTTTGCCCTCTTCAGCATTTTTATGATTGAGCGTCGGTGGCCGTCTTTTCATATCCAAGTCTTTGGACAAGTTTTGCTTGATATTCTTGCCATCACACTCTTAATGCATGCCAGCGGTGGCGTGAATAGTGGCTTAGGTATGTTACTTGTCGCAACCATTGCAGGCAGCAGTTTACTCACAGAAGGGCGAACCGCTTTTTTCTTCGCAGCGATTGCCAGTTTATCTGTACTGATTCAAGTCACCTTAGTGGACATTTATTATTGGTTGTGCGACCCGTTCTTGGCCAAGTTGGTATAAAAGCCATATAAACTAAGGACTTAAGAGCAATCTTAAGGATAACTCAAATGATGTGTATTTGAAAGTAAATACTAGGTGTACAACCACCTAAGCAAAAACTTCCCACATTGGAAGAAAATAATCAGTCTTCTGATGAAGCTGGGATAATGGCATTCAACACAATAGTCAACAATTGTGAAATTGTCTAGCAAGTAACTATGATTATGTGCAAACAGAACTATTGGAATAAAACCTCTTAAAATAAGAATTACATAGTTGATGGTTAGGGTAATAAGCTATTATGGCCTGGAACTAACCAAGAACAGGCGTTGTCGAAAGAGAATAGCAGGGGTAAAGATAGAATCTAAGGTTACATACAACCTTCATTTGGGAACGGGGTAATCTGCAATAAGGACTAGAGGTTGAAAAACCTTGATTAAAACGGGGCTTGATTAGCCTGTGCCAATTGTAGACAGGATTGTGTAAAAAGCAAACGCCTAGCTGTAATGGTTAGGATAGGCTGACGTACACACTTTTAGACTTGGATGAACAATATTAATTTGAACGAATACCAATTATAGTAAGAGGACATTATGAAAGTTATGAATATTCATGATGCCTTCCCTATCCTTGAATTAGAAAAACTAACAGGAAAGGGAGGCAAAATCGAATGGAAAGACATAGATTGGAAAAAAGCCAACCGACATGTTAGACGGCTTCAAAATAGTATTGCGAAATGTAGTGAATATGGCAATTACGCGAAAATGTGGAAATTGCAAAAAGAACTATTTAACTCTTATAGTGCTAAGATTATTGGAATCCGTAAAGTAACACAGGATAATCAAGGCCGAAGAACGTCTGGAGTTGATGGTGTAAAGAATGTGACACCTAAGCAAAGAATAAAAATGATTGATGATTGTAAGATTAGCGGTGAGTGGAAACAAGTCCGACAAATAGAAATACCAAAGAAGTCTGGAAAAATCAGGACTTTAGGTATCCCTACCCTGAAAGATAGAGCTAGACAAGCCGTTATGAAGTTGGGTTTAGAACCAGCATACGAAGCAAAAGCGGAATCAAACAGTTATGGCTTTAGGCCAGGTCGTTCAGCCAAGGATGCTATACAAGCTATATTCAACGATATAAGAAGCAAGGAAAGGTGGGTAGTCGAAGGAGATTTAAAAGGCTTCTTTGACAACATTAAACCAGAGGCTATGTTAGATAATAACTTAGTTAAAGGAAATACTAACCTTGAAAATGCAATCAAAAAGTTAATCAACTCAGGTGCTATATCAGTAAAAGGCAAAGAAATCACAACGGATAAAGGCACTCCACAAGGTGGTGTTATAAGTCCACTCTTAGCCAACATAGCATTTATGGGACTAGAAACCTTTGTGAAGGAATGGGCTTGGGAAAATAGGAAGCAACTAGAAATTAAAGGCAAACGGGACATTGATATACATGTCGTTGTATATGCCGATGATTTTATAGTTGTAACAAAACACAAATGGATTGCAGAAGCACTAAAAGAAGCTATCAGGAGTTGGTGTCAGGATAAAATGGATGTTGAACATTGTGAAGAAAAAACCAAGATTACAAGTACAATTGAGGGTTTTGACTTTTTAGGTTTTAACATTAGACACTATGATGTAAATGGGAAAATAAAAACTCTCATTAAGCCAACCAAAGATAGCATCAAAAGAGTGAAAGAAAAGATTAGGGTAATATGCAAAACAGGACGTGGCCTAAGCCAAGAAGTGATAATTAGAGAGCTAAACTCAGTCATAAGAGGCTGGGGGATGTATTATCGCAGTGTGGTAAGTAAAGAAACGTTCTCCCAAATTGATCACTATACCTTTGAATGCATCTGGAAATGGGCAACAAAAAGGCACAGCAACAAAGGTCGAAAATGGGTAAAAGACAAATACTTCAAGCACGAAGGAAAGAGGGACTGGGTATTCAAAACAGAAAGTGGTGAAACATTACTAAGTATGTCAAGTATAGTTATTAAAAGGCATATAAAAGTGGTGGGAAAACATCATGTCTATGATGGGAACGCAAAGTATTGGAATACAAAGACTTTGAGAGATTTAGAGTCAACCCATAGTGGACGCTCGATGAATGATATGAGTAAACTGTTTAAGAAACAGAATGGATGTTGTAATTTATGTAAGCTAAAACTTGAGCATGACCATAAATTAGAAATTGACCATATCATACCCAAAACTCTAGGCGGTAAAGACATAATAACCAATTATCAATTGTTGCATAACTGGTGTCATCATACTAAGACATCCAAAGATGGTTCACTGCAAAAGAAGCAATGAAAATTGTGGAAATCGGTTTGAAAGAGGAGCCGTATGAGGTGAAAGTCTCATGTACGGTTTTGAAGACGAGTTCTCTATGGCGACATGGAGGGCTTAGTTTAACTGCCTATACCGGTTATAGCCACGCCGGCATGTTGGGGATTAGCTTTTTTGCAACGGCATTTTTAGCGCATACCTTAGCACGGAGAGCAAGAGCCAGTGAAGCACTGGCTAATCAGCGCGGTGTCGATGTACAGTTTTTAGCACAACTCAATGCCCAAATCGTGCAAGGCATCCACTCTGGCATTGTCGTTATTGATATCGTCGGTCGAATTCGTTTGTTTAATGAAGCCGCGCAACGTTTGCTAGGTTTAAATGAACAACCTAATGGACGACCTTTAATTTCAATAACCCCTGAATTAACTGAGCATTTATTCAATTGGCAAAAAAGTGGTCAAACCACCTCTCCCTTGTTTCGTCCCACAAATGGGGAAGTCGATATCATAGCGACTTTTAGGGAATTAAAGCGAGGAAAGGGCGTTAATGTCTTGATTATGCTAGAAGATGCCACGCTCACAGCCCAACGTGCTGCCCAACTCAAATTAGCCTCATTAGGCCGCTTAACTGCCAGCATTGCCCATGAAATACGCAATCCGCTAGGCGCGATCAGTCATGCCTCTCAGTTACTCGCAGAATTACCACAGATTTCTCAAGATAATGTTCGTTTAACTCGAATTATTGTGAAGCATTGTGAGCGCGTCAATACAATTATCGAAAATGTTTTGCAACTCAGTCGGCGTGAGCCTGCCAATACGCAATATTTTGATTTGCTCACTTGGCTACAATCTTACGTGAATGAATTTACAATTCACCAACATTTAAACACATCTGATATTGTTTTATACACCCATCACAGCACATTAATGGTTTATTTTGATCCAGAACAACTCTATCAAGTACTTAACAATTTATGTGAAAATGGGTTGCGTTATAGTCAAGGTAGCCCTTTACTCGAATTAACCATTGATATCAGCACGGACACTGGCCGGCCTTACCTTGATGTGTGCGATAAGGGGGAAGGGATGACAGAAGACGTTAAAAATCAGATATTTGAACCTTTTTTCACCACACAATCTAAAGGGACGGGATTGGGATTATATCTAGCGAAAGAAATTTGCGAAGCGAATCAAGCCGCCCTACATTTGTATTCTAATTCAAACACAGGTTGTTGTTTTCGGATCCTATTTTTCAGTGTTCAGTCGGGTGGGTAACGTGTTGCCCACCATTTCCCTAGAGCACTGATAGCTGATAACTGATAACTGATAACTGATAATGAACCCATCTTGCTTAGTTGTAGACGACGAACCTGATATTCTTGAATTATTAGTCATGACTTTACAACCCATGAATATCGACTGTTATACCGCACAAAATCTGGCTCAAGCTCAAACATACCTACAATCTCAAGAGTTTGATTTATGTTTAACCGATATGCGCTTACCAGATGGCAATGGCCTTGATCTCGTTGAAACCATTAGCCAAAACCATTCTCAAATGCCAGTGGCCGTCATTACAGCTTTTGGTAATATTGAAACCGCTGTTCAAGCACTGAAAGTGGGTGCCTTTGATTTTATTTCTAAACCGCTCAAAATTACGCAATTACGCAATATCGTTACCAGCGCACTACAATTGTCTAAACAACAGCAAACCGTTGTAGCTAAAAAGGAAACGACACCCAATCATCAAATCGATGCAGATGATGAGCTACTCTCAAATTTGATTGGGGACTCAGAGGCGATGCAAACGCTTCGTGCTAAAGTCAAAAAATTAGCCCGTAGCCAAGCACCCATTTATATCAAAGGTGAATCAGGAACCGGTAAAGAAGTCGTCGCCCGCATGCTCCATGCTTTAGGGGCACGCGCTAACAAATCTTTTGTGCCCGTTAATTGTGGTGCGATACCAACAGAACTCATGGAAAGCGAATTTTTTGGCCATAGAAAAGGTAGTTTTTCGGGCGCTTATAATGATAAAGAAGGCCTCTTTCAAACGGCTGATGGGGGAACATTATTTCTTGATGAAGTCGCTGATTTACCCTTATCTATGCAAGTTAAGCTACTGCGAGCGATTCAGGCAAAACAAATACGGCCTGTCGGTGCCCAAAAAGAAATACCGGTTGATGTGCGTATTCTCAGTGCCACGCATCGCGATTTAAGCCTATTAGTCAAAAAAAATCAGTTTAGACATGACTTGTTTTATCGTATCAATGTGATTGAATTTTATATCCCCCCATTGCGTGAACGTCCTGAAGATATTCCCGTTTTAGCACAGCATATTTTAAAACGTTTTATTCCAAAGCGGGCAGTGGATAAAAACAGCTCTATTGAACAACCGCATATATCAGAACGGGCGATGAATGCTTTAAACGACTATATTTTTCCTGGTAATGTGCGGGAGTTAGAAAATATTCTAGAACGTGCCATGACGCTCTGTGAAAACAATATCATTAAACCTGAAGACTTACAATTGCCCGCGAATGTAGAAATTCCGAACTCAGGAACACTTGAGCCCTTGCTTGAAGATGTCGAAAAAGAAACGATTCGGAATGCTTTAGAACAAACTCAAGGCAATAGAAAAGAAGCGGCTAAATTGCTAGGTATTGGTCTCGGCGCTTTACGCTATCGTTTACACAAATTCCATGTGTTTGGTTAA
>JAYQWI020001153.1:0-3584 GCA_035871815.2 Candidatus Parabeggiatoa communis | reverse complement strand
TCGTTGAATTTGTCGTTGGATAAAATAGATGAAGCGGCAAAACAGTGGTTGCCAAGGTTGGGAGTATTTCAGGGTGGCGCGTTTGAAAATATGTTATTACCAATCACTGAATTATCTGAAGAACAATGGCAAACACTCCGCATCGCTTTAGAAACCACAGGCAACAGTTCAAGCTGAAGTGTTGCCAAGTTTCATTGTACCTTATATTCGATTCCACCCCACCTTAGCCCCCGTTAAAACCCGTCTCACCGCTGAGGAACTGGCTCAACTGCTCGCCCGCCATCAAGAGCGTTATTATCAACTATCGGGTTCTTTGTATGCTGAAGACACAAAAAATCCCCATCAAATCCGTGCCATCGTCCTGCGAGAATTGCCTAATTTATTGTATGCCGTCAAGGGTGCGTTAGCGGAAAAGACAGACAATGCGGTGGATTTTGTTAATTATGTCAACCTGTTTCTCAATAACTTTGGACTCAACCGTGATCGTGCTGATTTAACCCAACAGGCTGAACAGATAGGTGGATATCTCGCTCTGAGCAATAAAGGGGAACATTTGTGGAGTCAAGGGGAATATCAAGCTGCGGCGCAAGTGTTTAATGAGATACTCACGAGTTTGGGGGAACAGCCCAGTTATGAACGTTGCCTTACTTTGGGACGGTTAGGACGATGCTTTGCAAGGCAAGGTCAAGCAGAACAAGCCATCGCCCATTATCGGCAAGGCTTGGCAGTGGCTGAACAGTTGGAACCGTCTAAAGATGTGAAGCGACAAAAGGGTATTTTACACGCGGATTTAGCGGATGTGCTGATGAATAAGAGAGAATTTAAGGAAGCCAAAAAAGCTTATGAGGCTGCCCTTTCTATTATGAAAGAAATTAATGACCAGCGTTCTATAGGTGCAATCAATGGACAACTCGGCACCCTAGCCCTGAGGCAAAAAAATCTACCAGAAGCCGCAGAACGTCATCGTGAAGCACAGGCGATTTTTCAGCGATTAAATGAACCAGAATCAGAAGCGGTGTTTCATCATCAACTGGGCAGGGTGTATGAAGAAGCCCAACAGTGGGATGCCGCAGAGCAGGCTTATCGAGAAGCGGCACGGATTGATGAATCTCAAGGTAATCTAGCCGGTGCAGCACGGACTTGGAATCAATTAGCTACCGTAAATAGAATGGCGGGCAAATTTGAAGCGGCAGAGGGTTGGTATCGTAAGGCAATTGAGGGGGCAAAATCTGTTGGAGATTGGTTGCCAGTAGCGAGATCACTTAACAACCTCGCCGACTTACTACAAACAAACTACCCCCACCGCCTACCAGAAGCACGGCAACTGGCGGAAGAGGCTTTGGCTATCAAGAAAACCTTAGACTCTGCTGTGTCTGGAATTTGGAAAAACTATGGCATCTTGGCAGAAATTGCCGAACAAGAGGGGGATAGTAGCCAAGCTGCTGAATATCGTCGTCTGTCGGAGAGTACAACGGATTTTGGGGATTGATCGGATTGGTTGTGAGGTGTTTTGATGGATCAGTCAAGGCTTTAGTACAATGGTTCGGGGGGATTGATAAGACTCGGTGAATGGAAAGCCGCCTCGCATCAATCCGATCATTCCCCTGATCCGTTGTACTTATGTATGAATGCACAGGATTTATGTTTCCGCATTAATCACAGCAATACTTTTCACAAAACGCATTAAGCCCGACTCGAATCACATACACGCTAATCGCCACCGTCAAAATCTGCAACGCGGCCCCCGAATAACCCATAATCAGCAACACCGAACCCAGTTTTTCCAACACATCTTCATTTCTGATATCGCCCCACTTTTGCCATTGCTTGCTCAATTCACTGCTTTCTTTGCATAAAATCTCTTTTGCGTTATTGCCGCATTTGTGCAAAAAGGTATCAGGAGATTCTTTCGCATTCTCCTTAATCTGTTTGCGTTGCTTTTCCAGTAATTGCTCATCATCTAGCGGTTGCGCTCCCGACTTGCTTGCACCAGACTTGAGTTGTTTTTCCAAATTGTGTAGTTCATGCAATTGTTCATCCATCTGCGCCGAAAGCACAGTCATTTCTTCAGTCGTAAAACTCATAATCAAATTCCTCTTATCCACGGATTGTTGGCATTGGAGTGCAAAATTTATTTTGCAACCGCCATTGGAGTGCAAAATTTATTTTGCGAAGGTTAAAAATTAAAACCTTGTCTTTTATACTGCAAACGATTAAAATCACCCTGTCTTTTTTCCATAACGGGGTGATATAAAAATGTATAGACAACAACTTGCCTATTTGACTGAATGGTTCAAGCTAAAACATCGTAAACCAATTGTTATTCGGGGTGCAAGACAAGTTGGCAAATCGACGCTTGTGCGATTGTTGGCTGCACAGAGTCACATAGAGTTGGTTGAGTTAAATTTAGAACGAAATCCAGAGCTGGCTACTTTATTCCAATTTCGTGATCCACATAAAATCATTCAACTGATTTCCCTTCAAACCGGAAAAACCATTCAAGCTGAGCAGACTTTGCTCTTTATTGATGAAATTCAGGCTTCTACGGAGGCCATTGTTGCACTGCGCTATTTTTATGAGGAATTACCTGCATTGCATGTGATTGCGGCGGGTTCTTTGCTGGAATTTACGCTTGCCAAAACGGGTTTTTCTATGCCAGTCGGTCGTATTGAGTATCTTCACCTTGGCCCAATGACGTTTGCCGAATTTCTCCTTGCGATGGGTGAACACAAGCTGGCCGAATTTCTTGAACATTATCAAATCAATGAGGAAATTCTTAAACCTATCCATGATAAATTAATGGAATGGGTGAAAATCTATTTCATCACAGGAGGGATGCCGGAATCTATTCAGGCTTATGTTGAATATAAAACGTTTAAAACCAGTGAAAAAGTCAAGCAATCTATCCTGTCGACTTATCAAGATGATTTTGGCAAGTATGCGCCCATCATGGAACATAATTTGATGCGTAAAATGTTCACTAAAATACCGACGATGATTGGTAATAAGTTTAAATACAGTCAGATCAGCACCGGTATTAAATCGGCCACTGTTGCATCATGCTTAGAACAACTGTGTTTGGCCCGGATTGCCTGGAAAGTGCATCACACTTCAGCGAATGGCGTGCCATTGGGTGCAGAACAAAATGATCGTTTTTTTAAAGTCTTATTTTTAGATATTGGTTTAACCTCGACAGCCCTTGGGTTAAATTATTTGAATATTTTAGATATTAGTGAACTCAATTTGGTTAATAGTGGCAGTCTCACTGAGCAATTCATTGGGCAGCATCTTCTTTATTCTAACAAGACTTACGAAGAGCCAACTCTTTATTATTGGATACGAGAAAAAAAATCTTCCGCTGCGGAATTGGATTATGTGATTAATGTCGGTCAACAAATCATTCCAATAGAAGTTAAAGCGGGTAAAACCGGTAGAATGAAATCGCTTCACTTATTTCTACAAGAAAAACAAAGACATTTGGGAGTACGCTTTAATTCCGTTCAGCCTAGCTTGATGGATACTAACCTGAAATTGTCCGATAGTTCTAAAGTGCATTTTAAATTTTTATCCTTACCGCTTTACTT
>JAYQWI020001152.1:0-2133 GCA_035871815.2 Candidatus Parabeggiatoa communis | reverse complement strand
CATAATCAACAAAACAGATTTTTTTAAATTGCCCACTGTGATACAGTCTTTCCCCGGCTTCAATGGCTAAATAGCTTTTACCCTGTCCACTCATACCCGTAATCGTAAGACGGCGCGTTTTGACAAAAACACGTTCAATTTGTTGTAATTCTTGCTCACGCCCGAAAAAACCAGCCTGTTGTCGGGCCGGTAAATTGCTATCTGTAGCAGGAAGGGTAGGCGATTGAGGCGCTGCTTTTATCGTCGTCGATGTGATAGTTTTTCTCATGATATCAATTCGTCAGGTGAAAAGGCCGGTAGGATAATGGGTAATGGGTAATGAGGAATCAGTAATTGTTAAAATATCTGACCCCTTATTCAAGCTTATTATCTTAAATAATATCATGCACTTAGCCAATAGCCCTAAACATTCCAAGTTTGAAAAGAGTGACATAAATCTTTATTCTACAACCTTTCAGATAATTATTTTCAAAAGGTATCCAAAACATGTCGGGGCGAACCTTTGTTATCGCCCTATCCAAAACATGTAGAATAATAGAGTCTGTCACTCAATGTTCAAGTTTTTTTATCTCGTTCTATAACGACAAAGATTGCTTATAAAAAAAGGATAAATACTGGACAAGCGATGAGGCCGTAGAGACGCACGGCCGTGCGTCTCTACAATTCGCGGTTTCGTAGAGACGCGATGCTTCGCGTCTCTTTGCGGTAAAATACCTGTTTATTTGTAGTTCAGTACTAAAGTCTCAACCTCATTCATTTCAATATGAAACTCAATGACATGAAGCTTGGCACAATCTAATCCTTTATTATAAATAATCCTTGTAGTTATATATAATAATACTTAAAACGGAGAAATTTAATAATGCCAACCATTAATTTGGAACACGCTCAATTGCCTGACTTAGTTAATGATGTGATAAATGGACAAGAATTTTTGATTACCCGATCTGGGGAACCAGTTGCCAGATTATTGCCCATTGCAGAGAGATTAAACCGTTTTCCTGACATGACGGCATTTCGTGCGTCAATTCCAGCCACTCAGATAGCCGCAGGAGATTTGATTTCCCTTATGAGAGACTAAGAAGATGGAAAATTTGGAAAAACCATTGTATTTTGAAACAGGGGCTTTGTTACCCTATTATAGACTAGAAGTGCTGAGTCACACGGTACAAACTGTATTAAATGCCGCTCAGAGTGATGTTTTTATTAATGATCTCACCGAGCTTGAATTTGCCTCAGCAATAGCACATTGGGTGCAGCGACATGAAATCACAGAAGCGGATGGCTTCGTGATACAGCAAAAGTTCCTTGAACACAAAGCACTGGGTTATTATACATACCAACCTATTTTTTTTTACGACTTTAAACAAGCAACCAATTGGTTATCACAGCGTAAAATATTTTTGCGTACTTGTGATACTCTACATCTGGCTTATGCCGCAAGAATGGGAGCGGTTTTGGTAACGGCCGATCAAATATTGGCGCAAGCCGCAAAAGAATTGAATATTGAGTGCCAACTGCTGATTCCTAGAACGCATTGATAATCACGGATTTTAAAGGATTGAGGCTGATTTTTAATCTATAGATTTATCAGAAAAATAATTTCAAAAAGGGTGGCATTTTTAATCTCACGCTTCGGGCTTCGGGCTTCGGCACCAAGTAGAGACGCACGGCCGTGCGTCGAGACGAAATGCGCCTTTGCGTGAGATTGGTTTTAGAAATTAAGAAAACGGATTTTGAGATTGTCTTATTATTAAGAAAACGGATTTTGAGATTGTCTTATTGAGGAAATGGGTAAGGTGGATGATACTGAGTGGCTAAATAATGCCGTCACTGTGCGATGCTCATCCACCCGACAAAACTAACTACAGGAAATGTTTTCAACAAACTTGACGACAACTTGTGGGCAAGAATAATTGTAGCCTCTTTTTAACCAAGCCAAAGTGGCACAGTTTTTGGGCCGCCGTTGAAAGTTTTGTTCAATGTTGGCACATCTCTTCTCACGTTCCGTTTTGGCCTGTTGCACAAACCACGCTCTGTTTTTATCCCCTTGATATTGAAGAATATACTGAGTAAAGGGATCAATGAAAGCTTGATCCAATAAGCTTTGGAGTTCTCGCTCAAAAAGAGGAT
>JAYQWI020001151.1:0-5109 GCA_035871815.2 Candidatus Parabeggiatoa communis | reverse complement strand
ATGTTTCTAAAATTTTAAAATTAAACTTATTATAGTACAAAGGTGCGAGCTATACAGTTAAAATTGGGGTATTGGGCTTACCAGCTATCAGTTTGATTAAGTACAACTCATTACGGGGATAAACGAATTTTTCAAAGTGTCCTTAACTCAATCTGTTGTCTTATAGATTGCTTGTACATGCTTGAATGCGTTTATCCCCGTAATTATCTAGGCTGTTTTATTTAATATTCAATTACTTAGATAAAAGTGATAGGTGCTAATGGGTATTGAGGTATTGAGTACAACGAATTTATATGCGAGTTTAGTTAGTGAATTTTGCATATTGCTTAGTTAGACTTTACCTTCATAGATTTTTTTTGCACATACAGCCTTATCTAAACGCCTATGAACTAACGAAATCAATGAAAGTATATCTAGCGCATCTTGTTCTTCAATTTTCCAAGTAATTTTGGGAGCATGAGCTGTGGTGTTACGAAATGTTCCAAATAAGCCCTTCAACAAGTTCATAAAGCCTTTTTGTTCACTGTGTTCACTTTCGGTTTGCAATGTATTTAATGCAAGATGTGGCACATGCGATTTAAAGGAAAAAGCGTCATCAACTAATGATGATCCATCTGATTTCAGTCCAGACATTTTGCGTATTTTTTCTGCAACGCTTTTTGTTGCTTCAAATACCGTATGAAAATAGTTATCGACTAATAGCTCTTCACGACAGAATAAAAGAACATCAGGATGTACCTTTCTAGCCAGCAAATGTTCCTTTAGTTTGGATGCGCTCGCGCATGCTTCACTGTGTCTTTCAGCCTTTTGTACTTGACTCAACTTTCCATTTTGCCTTAGTTGAAGTCCGACATACGCAAGAACAATATTTAACTTTGTTCGCGTGTTTTCAAACCCTTCTTGATTATTGTGATAACGAACAGGGTTCATTGTATACTGAATAAATGCGACAACATTATTACCGCAATCATCAGATTCTTGTTTGGAATTGAGAGCGTGATAAAGCCGATAACGTTTTGTATAACTCGGCAAAGGATCAGGAATATCGCATTCCTGCAAAAATTCCCCAATTTCTCTACCAGTAAAACCTTGGTTAGTATCAGCAAGAATATCAGAAATTGATTGAATTACGCCTTTATCAAATTTTGGAATTAACATTATGAGTAATAACCGTTATGTGTATATATTTAACTACAAACCCATAAATTCTCCTAAGCTTTTATTAAAAAAAATCAAAGGTTGAGCATTGAGCAACAAGCAAACACGGCGCACCGTGCAATACAAAGAGTGTTGGCATCCTATTATTCATCTTATTCTCCAATTTTGTGTGTTTCGTACAAGCTTAGCTTGCACGTCACTTCCGTGCAAGGCATATTCAGCAAGCGCAAACTTGCACTTTCAATGGATAAGGATTTCTCGCCTCTCATCAACTATGATTTATTTCACTTATTTCCTTAAAGTGTTCTTTGAGTGTGTGTTGTCCATAAGTTGGAGCAACCATGTCCATCGTTAGGACAGTCATGAAAAACTCAATAGGCCCATAAGTTTTTACAGAAGTGAACATCCTTGCAAACTTGATTATCAGGTTTTTAATCCAATGAGGAATGTAAGTGAACTTTGAGGTTTTATTTAAGACTTCAAAGGCTTGTGAGGCAATTTCCGTCTGTGTCAATATCTCAGGGCCACCTATATCAAACTCTCCTCCGTTTGATTCCAAATAGTCGACACAGGCCTTGGCCAGATCAGCACCATGAATGGGATTGGCTCGGCATTGGCCGTCAGCAAATAGATAAACGCGGCCTTTTTTGGCCATATTGAAAAATTCGGTCATGTTTGAGAAAAAACCGTTTGGCCTGATGATGCTATGCTTAATCTCCGCTTCGATGAGCTCTTGAGCAAATTTTTCCTTGGCTTTGACGATTTCAAGATGACGCAGTTGGTGTGCATTGAAGACTGAAATAGACATGAAATGCCTCACATGATGACTCAGTGCCTCATTCAGGACATTTCTATTCGCTTGATAATCAACATCCATATAAGTCAGGCCATCTTTCTGCTTAGTGATTCCGAGTGATGAGATGACAATATCAATATCTTGACACAAACCTTTTAGGGTTTCGGGTTGAGTCGCCTCGCCAAGACGTATTTCGTCAATCGAGGCATTGAGGGGTTCTATTTTCTGTTTATCCCGACTCAGCACTCTAATCCAATACCCCTGTTTCTTGAGTTCTTTTATCAGAAATTTTCCCAAATAACCGGTCGCGCCCACGACAAGCACTTTTTTCGTCATTTTTTCCTCCAGATAGTGTCTTCACTTAACAGCAATAACGCTAACCACGCCATTCTCAACTGTTGATGCGATGTCGTTAAAACCCACATTTGAAAGTTGCTCATCCACCCAAGTCTTGGATAAGCGGAGTTTCTTATAAAAACTTTTATTCAGAGTCCATTTGCCCTGCTCCTTGGTATAGATGATATCGTGAACCTTTACCGATTCTGGCTCATATTCCAAGAAACAGGTGAATATCGTGTTCTCATCACTCCTAACTGGAATGAATCTATCAACACTTGTGAGTTCGTATGACAGATCACGAAAGGTGATAATAAATTGTCCTCCCTCTTCCAAAGACGCAAAAACCTTTTTAAAAAGGCTCTGTACTTTTGCGGGTGTCTCCAGATGAAGGAGTGTGTCTGTCATACAAACGATGAGTTCTACCGTCGTTTTGGTATACGTGTCAAAATTGATGAGATCATCTTGAATGATTCTGATGGCTTGCTTTTCAGAAGAGTTGTTTTCCAATTCATCCAGCAGTGTACTATTGAGATCAATGGCCAGTACAGAAAAACCGAGTCTCGCCAAAGGAATCGACTGAAATCCACATCCCGCACCCAGATCAATAGCCACTCCAGAACGATGTGGGATTATGTGATGTGTTTTAAAAAAATCAAGGTTTTTGTCGATTCCGTTATCTAATCCACCGAACATCCAAGCGTAATGTTCAGATAACAATTGCTCGTAATGTTCTTTAACTGTAGCCATATTTCCTCTTTAAAATTATTTTTAAATATCTTATTTATCAAATGGATAGGGTTAATTTTCACGGTATTGGTCAGTACAACGGATTTTGTTGCTAAACGAATGGTTTTCCTAAAAAATCGGCGTGTTTATCATTGATTGATAATTCTATTGTGAATTTTGTCGTCATTCTTGTAAGATAAAAAATCAGCGTCAATCAGGCCATAATCAGTGTCTTTGCGTCTTTGCGTGATATTATATCTTTTTACCCCCAAAGTACAACGGCTCCGGGGATTGATCGGATTGATGTGGTGGCGTATTTCGATTACTAGGCGCAATAAACGGGCTTTGGCATGGCCCCGTTGTGACGAGGCTTGTTGCTTAGACTTGTTTCAAGAGGCCCATGCACCAATCCGATCAATCCCCTGATCCGCTGTACTAAACATGCCTCAATAAAAAGAAAAAAGAATAAAAGACAAAAGAAAAAAATGAAAAAAGAATAAAAGGATAAAGAACAAAGGGTTACAATATCCTGGCCAGCCGAACGCCGACACCCCCGTTACGGCCAATCCGCTGACCCCTGAAGCGGCTCTCCGAGCGCACCCACATGGCAACGAAGCCCCAGGAGCCGCCGCGCAAAACGAAAAGGCTACTGTCACCTTCCCACACACTCCCATTAGTCGGTGCGCCTTCATAGTTTTTATGCCAAGCATCTGCACACCATTCCCACACATTCCCTACTGTGTCATATAAACCGAAGGGATTGGGTTCAAAAGAACCGACTGGGGCAGTTTGTTTGTTATCCCATTGACTGCCACACTTATAACACACAGCCCGATTCTGACCGATTTCGTTGCCCCACCAATAATCGGTATCCGTACCGGCACGGGCAGCATATTCCCATTGGGCTTCACTGGGTAAGCAATATTTTTGGTCAGTTTGTTGTGTGAGCCAGTCGATATAGGCCATCGCATCGTTCCAACTGATACGGACGACGGGTTGATCATCTTGTTGGGGAAAAGAAGGGTTGCGCCAGTTGCTTGTGTCTTTTCCCTTTTCCGCCTCTGTTTGATACCCTGTTGCCTCTACAAACTGCCGAAATTCAGCCACAGTCAGGGGATAACGTCCCATCGCAAAGCTTTTACTGAGACTTCATGGACAGGTTTTTCATCATCACCACCGGTATCTTGAATATCGCCCATCCGAAACTGTCCAGCAGGTATAACAACACTTTCTGGGCCAAAACCGCTTTCTTTTAAGGGATCACGGAAAACGTCAGCGGGTTTTAATTGCTGTGTTTCCAATAAACGGGATAATCGCGCTATCACGCTATCAATATCAGGGCGTTTTTCGGGATGCGGTTTTAAGCAGTCTAATAGCAAAGACTGTAATTCAGGCACATTCGGCAATTCACTGGGATGCGGAAAACGGGGGCTTTCGCTGCTCAATAAACGGTACCAAGTGGCTCCAAAGGCAAAAATATCGCTTTTCGCGCCGGGTTGTCCATATCGGGTTTCGCCCAATTGTTCGGGTGGCGCGTAATCCAGTGTACCGAAAATATGTTGTGCGAAGACACTTTTATCACTACGAGACGCTGTCATCACGGCTTGTTGTTTTAAAGAAGTGGCTACTCTGGCTAAACCAAAATCAATGATTTTCACGGTTAAACCGGTTTGCGTTTGTTTCAATAACAGATTCGCGGGTTTCAGATCAAGGTGGTAAATCCCCTTTTGGTGCGCGACTTGTAGCCCTTTGGCGATGTGTAGCCCAACTGCCAGGCCGGTGCGTAGATCAAGTTTGCCATGCTGCGCTAACCCGGCTTCACCATATTGGGCCCCTGCAATATATTCGGAGACAAAATAAGGGCGTTCTTGTCGAATAGTATCGGTATAATCACAGTCTATGGGTTTGGGCACATAATCGCCGGCGATGTTTCGCATGAGCAGGGCTTCTTTGAAAACGTCGTCGCGTGCCCCCTTGCGCCCTTCCCAAAAACATTTGACAACGACTTGATTGGCTTCGCGCCATTGATCATGACATAAAAACACGCAGCCCATGCCGCCGGCACCTAACAGCTTAACTATGGGATATTT
>JAYQWI020001150.1:0-13213 GCA_035871815.2 Candidatus Parabeggiatoa communis | reverse complement strand
ATAATAAGAAAAACCGATGAGCAATCGCAGCAATTGATTAACTTGAATTGGGGTTAAATTTGACCAGTTTATTGCAGCCAGTACCTCGCAAAATCCGGCCAATTTAGCGGCAGCTTCCCAAGTTGTCATTGCCATTTCTGTGAGATTTTCGTCATCAGGCAGTCGATATAAAACGTTTTCAACCTCTTTCAGCGAAAAATCATCACATTGTTTTGGATATTTAAAAGGATAGTGAGCTGCCCATTCACCGGCTAAATGTACGCCGTCTCGCAGATAGCTGGCAGAAATGCCATCGCGGAGTGCGGCTAACAAGCTATAAGCCCATTTTGGATAACGTTCAACAGAGGCGTATTCATGTAATGCCTTGAACACCTCATCAACACCAATTGGACAAGGTGAACGAGCGACATTGAGTTCAAGCGCAAAAATGACTAGGGTGAGATGATGCTCACTAGGCTGATCGGCTATTTGTTGGAGCCAGTCAAGGGTGAAGGGCGGTGGCGATTGCGCTAAAAATCTTGAAACGGTGGTGCGTAGTTCACTGTCTTCGTGTAGTTTGAGATGCCAAAATAAGGCTAAAGTGGCTTCGACGCGGTACCAAGGTAGCCCCCTGAGTAGCGGCCAGATTTCTTCACGAAAAGTAGAGGGGAAACGTTGTGATTTGGCTTGAGGCGGGAGATCAGAATGCTGTAAGCATAGATTCGGTTCAGCAGGTGGAATGGAAAGCGCCATCAGCGCGTTAACCTGTATGGGTTCATAACCCAAATCACATAACCGTTTAATGGCTTGATCACGATACCGCCAAAGTGTTTGCAACGCAATCGCTTGATTTGTCGGATGACAGAGTGCCATTTGAAGATTGACAGGTGTAGGGCGTTTAAGCTTAGGCGGGTTATATTTTGTGCCACGAAAGGCGCGAGGATGAGCGGCAGTCGGTTTCGGTGGTTCGGGTTCAGGCTCAGCGCGAAGATTAGGGATCGCACGCGAGGCAGCATTATCAATCGCCACGGATTCAGTGAGTACAACTAAAACATCTGTTAAAGTTGCCGCATCCCATTTCTCAACAAATTCTAATCGCTGCCAAGCCGCCGCAAGTCGCCGCGTGACGGCCGAAGCTTTGATGTCTTTAAAGGGCATTAAAACCGTTTTGTAAAGATTTTGCCAATAAGGCTTATCCGAATTTGGCGGCCGAAATTCGGATTGGCAATGGCTGACTTTAGCTTCTAGCCCAGTCGTGCTTCGTGTTATGCAAAGTAGATAGTCCATTTCATTTTTCCATTTTAATTTGCAATTTTCGTTTCAACTTTAGTTTGCAATTTTCGTTTCAGAATTATGGCAACCTCGGTGACTTAATAAGACGACGACAGCAGCCTCATCGACACCAACAGAGCCCTCAGGGCCCTTGCCCAACCCCAAAAATAGAGTGCAATAGGATCGCGCAATAGCACGGTGCATGTCGATATTCTGGGGGATCAAAGCGTCAATGCTATATCGTTTAATTCAATTTAATTGACAATTTGTAATGAGCCAAAAAAGTTTGTATTATAACGTTTTCAAATGATTCGTGAAGAAAATTTGCTTGAAAGGCTTTAAATTCAGGGGATAAAATTGATAAATCATTTAGGATGTCTATATGCGTTTCAGCCCATGTAGGTTGGAGTACGTTTAGCGAATTCCAACTTATTATGTTCAGTATTTATAATTCTGAAAACGCCTGAAAACTGTAGGGCATCTAATGTTTTCAAGGACTTATGTTTCAAGCCCCTCACGAAAAGGACTTACAGAGTTTTCCTGAGTTTTCAGTATAATGGTTATTTTTATTTAAATGAAACATGAAAAACCGATTTATTGGGTTGGTACAAGCTACAAAGATTTACTTAGCTTTCCTGATGAAGTCAAGCAGGAGGCGGGATATCAGCTTCACCTAGTACAAAATGGATTTGATCCAGAAAATTGGAAGCCTATTCAAACTATAGGCGCTGGCGTTAAAGAAATACGTATTAGCGAAGATGGAAATGCTTATAGAGTCATGTATATTGCCAAATTCTCAGAAAGAATTTACGTACTTCATTCTTTTAAAAAGAAAACACAAAAAACAAGCTCTAAAGACATAAACATTGCAAAAACAAGATATAATGCAATTGCAAATAAGGAAAGTCATGAATAATATTGACACATCCATTACCCATATCACTTCAGAAAATGATAATATTTTTGAAGATTTAGGTTTTAATCCACGAGAAGCGACTAAATTAAAAATTAAAGCTCAATTAATGTGTAAAGTCAATGAATGGATTAACGAGAAAGAACTTAGACAAGAAGAAGCTTCCCATTTATTAGATATTACAATATCGAAAGTATCTGATGTGATACAAGGTAAATCAGGAAAATTGACTATTGACGCTTTAGTTGATATGCTCGAAAGAACTGGACAACATGTTACGGTTCAAGTCAGTTAATATCAAAAGGAATCAATCAAGTCGGATTCTAGTGTGTTGACTGAGAGTTCGCTCTCAGTTAACACCCTTGGGGCAATCCCTTGCCCCATTACTGTTTTTTACCACGGTTTTTCAGGTGGTGTCGCTTTCGCCCTTCTAGCATCCAAATAAAATTGTCCACGTAGCAATTGTTGAGGGTTTTCAGCAATGCGGTTAAGCAGCGCATCGGCCATCATATCAGATTCACTCGGTAATTCAGCTTCAGAGAGAGCCGCATTTCCGGCCTCTTGATTTTCCCCATTTTCTTGTTGCGCTTCTTGCGCTTCTTGCGCATGTTGCCCCTCTTCTTCTGAAACTGACTCCATCTCTCCTTGCGCTTGTTCAGCCGCTTGCTCAGCATTCTCCTGCGCTTGATCTTGTTCACCTTGCTGCTGTTCAGATTTTTCAGAATCATTGCCTTGCTCATTTTCGGCAGCCTGATTTTGTTGAGATTCTGAGTTCTCCCCCTTTTCTTGATTTTCTTGAGAGTCTTCCCCCTTATCTTGATTTTCTTGAGAATCCCCTTGTTGAGAGGAATTGTCCTCAGATTCCTGTTGTGATTGTTGCCGCGCTAAGGCCAAATTATGCTGAGCATCGTCATGATCGGGTTGCGCTGCCAAGACTTGCTCATACGCTTTAATCGCTTGCTCGTATTCGCCTTGCTGAAAATAAGCATTGCCGAGATTATACTGAGCCTTCAATTTGGCTTGAGGATGTGTCACGTTGCCAAAAGCCTCAGTCGCTTCTGCATATTGCCCCTCTTTATAAAGCGCGACACCGCGTTGATAGGGATCAGTAAACAATTTGGCCGCGTCTGAATACTGTTTTTGCTCAAAAGCATTCGCAGCTTGTTGTTCAGAATTTTGAAACCACTGCCAGTTAAAGGCTAAGGCGATATTGGGTAAACAGAGTAAAATGTAGAATAAGCGTTGAAACATAGAAAAACCTCCGATTAGGATGATAGATATCAATTATCAATAGCTCGAAAACTAAAACGCTGTCAAGATTTGAAAGTGATTTGAAAACAGATTTCGAGGTTGACGTTTTAGCGCGCAAAAACGTCAACCTCGAAAAGCAAAAAACTTTGTGCAAAACCTATTTTTTATAACTTATTGTTTTATAAGGGTTGTGTCGTCCAAACCTGACTTGTTTTTAAAACCAGTCAGGTTGGGCGCATTCCCAAAAAAAGGTCATTATCAATCTCAATAGCTTCGATGCAAAATAAATTTTGCACTCCAATGGGCCTTTGCAAAATAAATTTGGACGAAAATCGGGCAGCAAAATAAATTGGGTTTGAAAATCGGGCCTTTGCAAAATAAATTGGGTTTGAAAATCGGGCCTTCAAGATTTGGTTAAGTAAGTACAACTCAACCGAGATTGATGATGCTCCTTTTTTTAGAAATTCGCCTGTCAGGTTTCAATTAAGCATTAAGTATTAACTTTGTCGATGTTCCAAGATTTCGCCTTCATCTAAGCCGGTGACTTGGGCTATAACGGCAATCTCGACATGAGCTTGCAACATTTGTTTGGCAATTCGATAAATTTTCTCCTTAGCCACTTTTTCCGCGTGTTCTAAAGCCTGTTGCTTTTCGAGTTCCGCGTGTTCTAAAGCCTGTTGCTTTTCGAGTTCCGCGTGTTCTAAAGCATGTTGCTTTTCGAGTTCCGCATGTTCTAAAGCCTGTTGCTTTTCGAGTTCCGCGTGTTCCGCTTGTTCTAAAGCCTGTTGCTTTTCGAGTTCCGCTTGTTCCGCTTGTTCCAAAGCTTGTTGCTTTTCAAGTTCGGCTTTTTGTTTTTCGATTTCGGCTTGTTGCTTTTCGATTTCTGCCCGTTTTGTTTTTTCATATTGCCAAGGTAAGCGGTTGCCATCCACATCCCACCAACATAACCAAAACGTCTTTCTCTCAACATCTTCCTTTGCACCGAACCATACCCCAAGAAAGAGTTGCAGCGAGTCTATCCAATAACGCCCATTTTGGCTTTGTGTTTGTCTTTTATAATATCCCTTTTCAAGTTGATAGACTTCCAATTTGCCGTTGTCTGAATTGAAAATCATATACCAAGACACCTTTAAAATTTTTTCATAAAAGTACCATTTGCCATAAGGCGGCTTATGCGAGTCGTTATATTCATTGCCTTTGTTATCCGATAAAAATTCCATTACTATAGTTGGTATTTTTCCCTCGGCAATCGGCGTATAGCTGCGACGATTTTTGTCAGTCTGAATCACATAAGGCACATAAAACCAGTCTGGTGCTTTGGTGATGGTTTGGCCGCCCACTTTGACACACACTGCCAGACTGGTGGCGCATAGCTGGTTTTTTGAAAGGTGTTGAGTACAAGACAGTGCGTCTCGTAAAGCTTCTGCTAGTAAAGATTGATCCAAATTATCCATGGGCTCATCAGGTATATCAAAATCGGGGGAGGGCACTTCCCAAACAATTTTGGGTGAGACTGTTCGACTGACTTTTCGAGATTCGCGAATTAAAAAAGCCGTTGGTGACTTGAGTTGTGTTTGTTGTTTGAGCATCAAAAAGGCTCCTAGATTTTAGCAAAGGTGTCACTTTGCTCTGTTTTTAAAACTTAAATCAATTGAATATTTTTATTATATCTCATTACTTCATAACTTTGATTGAAGTTTTGAAAATATTATAAATCCCCTTTTTCTGAGTTAAATATAGTTAGCAATTCCCATTTTGGTTAAATACAAAAAAGGGCAAACACGCTTAACACCTATCCGTTTTTTTAAGTCATTGAAAAGTGTACTTGGTTAAACAAAACTGATATTGTGATAAGTCACCATCCTTCACTTGATATAGCAATCAAAAATAGGATATGATTTAAAAAAAATGTAGTAGGAAGTAAGATGTTGAACAGATCATTATTAATCAGCGTAAATCATGACAATCAGCACAATCAGCGTTCTATCACGATTTTAGATTTGCTCAAAATCTCATTTTTTGTTTAACATCCGCTTGATCGCGACATGATTTCAAAAAAATGATTGATAATTAAATGATAATTCGTTTTTGCAAATAGCAAACGAAATAAAAGGGTTAATAACAGTATTGATATACTGAAGTACAACGTGTGTATAATGAAACAATATATAAACGCTTTTTATAGTTTGGAAGAATAATCTATTGCCCTTATCATAAACTCAATACCAATAAAATCAAAGTGTTAATGTGATGTGATCTGTGATATAAAATGACAACTGATAACAAAATCCTTTTCCTTTGTACAGGCAATTACTATCGCAGCCGTTTTTCAGAGCATTTTTTTAATGCACAAGCCCAACGACTCAATTGGCGGGCCGATTCGCGGGCGTTAGCGATAAAACAAGGCTTCAATAACGTGGGGGCGATTTCTCCCCATGCACTTAAAGGTTTAAAAGTGCGTGGGATTACCGTGCCAGAAAATGAGCGTTTACCACTGCAAGTCGTTGAGGCTGATTTTAAAATGGCCGATAAAATTATCGCTTTAGATGAATATGAACATCGCCCACTGATGGAAAAACATTTTTCGCAGTGGACAAATGCGATTGAATATTGGATGATTCACGATATCGATCAAACTTATCCCTCAGTTGCCTTAAGGCAATTGGAACAGGAATTAACTCAATTAATTGAGAGTTTAATTAATTTATAATTGAAAATGAAACCGATTGCGTTTTCCTTGAAAACGCGCTCCTTTCCCCTTTGTCAGGTGTAAATGAAATGAGTACAGAAACAGAAGTGGAAGCCGTTGTCACCAAGATACCCAAACCGAAACCGAAAAAACGTCGTTTCTTATGGTTTTTCTTATTCTTAATATTACTATTGGGCTGCACAATTATCCTCAGTTATCCCTTAAGGCAGAACTTTAATCGCTCGCAGCAAGCCTTACAACAGCAAGTCAATTTGCTCAACACCCAAGTCGCCACACTGCAAACTGAATTACGGGCCTCTCAATCTCAAGATCATCAGGCCCCGTTGAACAGCTTACAGCGCCTTTTCAATGCCTTATCTAAACAGCAACAAGATTTAGACAGTCAACTCACCTATTGGGTTCGTAAAATAGAACAACAACCTCAAAATAATGAGGATTGGAAATTGGCTGAAATCCAGTATTTACTTAAAATCGCGCTACAGCGTTTACAACTGGCTTATGATCCAGAGAGTGCCTTAGCGGCTATGAGGGCGGCTGATAAACGTTTACAAGACTTAAACAAGCCAACTTTGTTTCAACTGAGAACCCAATTGTTGGAAGACATTAAACGTTTAGAGGCATTAGAAGGGCCTGATATTGAACGGTTAGTTGTCTCACTGTCACAGTATATCGCGAAAGCCGATCAATTACCCCTGTTAAAAGCGCATTACGAAACCCATCAAGCTACACCAGAAAAAACAATGCCAGTAGAAGCGTTATCATGGCAAGAACGGGGGTGGCAAACCGTGAAACAATTCCTCGTGATACGCTATAACAAGGAAGCGGATACTGGTTTTATGAGCCCTGGACAAAAGACGTTAGTCGGACAAATCCTGCATTTGAGATTAGAAAACGTCCGCTTTTTCCTATTACGCCATGATACTCAGAATTTTGCGGCTTCAATAACCGCTGTGCGCGATTGGCTAAAACGTTATTATGATCAAAATGATAAAACCCTCAAAGCGTTACAACGGGATTTAAGGGCCATGCAAAACACAGACTTAAATCCACCTTTGCCTAATATTTCTGGTTCATTCAACCTGTTGCAAAACATACTGGCTGAAAAATTTGATGCCACCTCGATACGGCAGAAAGAAACCATTCCCCCGACTTCCCCATCAAAGGCAGCACCGGTTAATGTTTCAACAGAGGAAACCGAAACCTCTAGCAATTTGCCGCCAGTCACACAAAGGGAGAATGTTGCACAATGAAATGGTTTATCACGCTCTTAATCTTAATCGTGGCAACCCTTGCCACCTTGACTTGGTTTTTCCAAGACGATCCTGGCTTTATTGTCATTGGACATGGCGCATGGACAATCGAAACCAGCTTATCGGCCTTTATCTTTGGCTTAGTGTTAGTTTACCTCAGTTTCCGTGTACTGATGATATTAGTGCGCTTTCCGCTGCGCTTATTTCAAAATCGCTTCATACAGCAACAAGAAAAAGCCCAAGAATCATTAGTACGTGGCCTATTAGCACTGATACAAAGACAATGGCAACAAGCGGAACAAACGTTATTAAAAAACGTTTCAGCAGGAGAACTGGAAACCTTGCATTATCTTGGTGCCGCTTATGCTGCCGAAAAACAGCACGCTTCATCCCGTGTCAGTGAGTATCTCGCCGTCACACGAAAAGGCCTACCGAAAGAAAATGTGACACTGTTCTTATTTGAAGCCCAGTTACACTTACAACAACATAACTTATTGGCTGCCCTTGAAAAAACGCAAATGGCTTACAGCTTAGCACCTAAACATGAACAAGTTTTGCTCTTACTGCTCACCCTGTACACACAATTAGCCGATTGGCAAGCCTTATTAGCGTTATTACCCGAATTGCGTAAACGCAAAATCCTCTCTGCCGAACAACTACAAGGTTTAGAAAATCGGGCCAGTATTGAATTGATTCAGCACACCCTGCGTACTCAGCCCTCGCAAGTCACCACAGTTTGGTCACGTATGCCTAAAATGATGCGACTCAGGCCAGTCATTCTTCAAGTCTATCTCAAGCATTTAATGACCGCAGGCGATGCTGCCACGGCGGAACCCTTGCTAAGAGAAGCCTTGAAATATCAATGGGATACAGACTTAGTGGCTTTATATGGGGAACTCGAAACCGCGAATACGAGCCAGCAAATCACCTATGCCGAAACGTGGCTCAAAAGCCATCCAAAAGACACCGTTTTACTACAAACATTAGGGCAATTATCTCTGCGTAATCGTACTTGGGATAAGGCACAGCAATACCTTGAAAGCAATATCAGTTTTGCACCCACGCCTAAAACCTATCAATTATTAGCCGAATTATCGATTCAAAAAGGTGAACCCGTGCAAGCCAATGAATATTATCGACGAGGGTTGCAATTAGCCATGTAGGGGCAACCCCCGAAGGAGTCTGAATAGCCCCAGGCGGAGCCCTCATCGTTAGACATCAGTATTTAAGTATTTTATTTTAAAGGTATTTTTTTGTAGGGTGGGTAGAGCGGAACGCAGTGGAGCGAAACCCACCGAGCCTCGCAAAAATGGTGGGTTTAGCTTCGCTGGTCTTCGACTCCGCACAGCGAATACCCACCCTACATTTTAATGGCATTTTGACTTATGTATAACATAACGAAGGCACACCAGTTAATCAAAATGTTAAACAAGTACAAGGCTTAATCATGCAGCACTACCCCATTCAAGTCTTTTGGAGTAATGAAGATAAGGCCTATATTGCTATTGCACCTGATTTAGCCGCTTGTTCAGCGGGAGGGGCAACAGAATTTGAAGCCATCCAAGAACTGCATATTGCCATAGACTTATGGCTTGAAGCGGCGCGTAAAATAGGCAAACCAATTCCCTTGCCAAATACTTCTCCTGAGTTTTTCAGAAAAGAGCTTGGCACTGTGATATGTTGATCGTGATTTGTTTGTGACACCAATTTTCATTCCTGTATTTTAACTAACCAAGGAAAAAACCATGCCTCTCATTTCCACCGTCACCCCAACTGAAGCCACTGGCAAAATCGCAGAAACCTATAGCCAGATTGAACAAACCTTTGGGCGCATACCCAATGCCATACAACTTTTCAGTAGTAGCCCTGAATTGATGGTCAGAACCTGGGGAGAGTTAGGCTACTACATGCAACATCCTAATCTCACTATGCCACTGTTAGCAACCATTCGGATGCTGATTTCTCAACAGAGTCAGTGCGAATATTGCATTGGTTTTAATGCGGGTATATTGATCAATATGTTTGGTCAAACACCTGAACAAGTAGCCGCAACTAAACAAGATCCCAATCAAGCGCCCCTAGAAGAAAAAGAGAAAGCGATGTTACTGTTTGTCTTGAAATCGGTCAACACACCGAGAGAAGTCACAGAACAAGATGTCCAAGCATTACGGGCATTAGGCTGGGAAGAGAGCGACATTCTTGATGCGACAGCGCACGGCGCACGTCATGTCGCGATTGATATTCTGTTCAATACCTTTAAGATTGAAAAGGATTTTTAGATGGAAAAATAATTTCAAAAAGCCAAGTAGAGACGCACGGCCGTGCGTCTCTACTTGGCACCTTTGCGCCTTTGCGCCTTTGCGTGAGATTGGTTTTAGATCGAAGCCTTCTTTGAAAATCATTATCTGAATATCTATAGATCAGATGAAAATAAACAATCAATTCAAGAAAACATTATGACAAACTCGACTCAACCAGAACGATTTAAACCTTGGAATGACGCTTGTGATAGTTGGTTATTTAATCAAGCGACTCATTTAGATCAACTCCTTTCTGAAGATGAAGAAATTCAAGAAAATCGTGATGACGAAATGCGGGTAGCCGATATTGCCCTCAATGGCTTTATCAGCACCATGTCTATTTTTGGCGCGATTGAAACCGGTTTATTTGAAGCATTAGAATCAAGCCCAGCTAAGTTAGATAGCTTAGCACAACAAATGAATATCGATAAAACGAATTTAGGCCGACTACTTTCAACGCTACAACGTCTGGGTTTTGTAGAATTGAAATCACAAGAATGGGCCTTAAAAGCACCCGCACGGCGTTTTTTTACCCCAACGGCCCCTGAATTTGAGCCTTATCTCTGGACGCGCTTATCCATGACTCACCTGTTCTTACGGAAATATGTGCCAGAATGGGCAGACATGGTGCGCGGACAACGTCAGTTTGATGAATTGCAATGGCCACCCCGTAACGAGCAAGAATCTCGCGATTTTGAACATATTATGACGGCAGAAGCCCCCTACCTGACAGCACGGCTGAACACCGTTATGCAAGAAAAGCCGATCAAGCGTCTGCTTGATGTGGGCGGTGGCGGTGGTATTATTGCTTCATTGTTAGCCCGTCAGCAACCTGATCTCATCGTCGATGTTTTAAACTTACCCCACGCTTGCCCACTGATTACAGAAACGGCGAAAAAATTCAACGTAGCAGAACGAGTTCGTCCCCATCCTGCCGATTTTTTGGAAGAAGACTTCCCAACGGATTATGACGTGGTACTTTTTTCGCGGGTACTGCTTGATTGGCCCGATGAAATTGTCAGCAGATTGCTGAACAAAGCCTATCGCGCCTTAAATTCAGAAGGGCAGCTGATTATTTGTGAACGCATGAAAGGGCCTGATGAAGGCGTGAGTCGTATGTGGTTAACGTTTATGGCGATGGGTGTCAAAGCCCAGGTATTTGGACGAACACCATTGAGATGGACAGACTTACTGGATCAAGCGGGTTTTCATCATCCCCGTTTACAAGGTGATGGTTCATTTGAAGGCTATGGTGTCATTCAAGCGTTTGTTGATCGTGAAGCCAATCAGGCAGAACAATTACTTCGCCCCTCAGAAAGCGTTTATCACAATGCCGATACAGCACTGGTAACCGTACCACCAGCACCAGAAGGATACACACAATATGTGGGCATGAGAATACCCGGTGGACAAACTCTTATTTTAAGTCACAAAAACACCATGCAGCCCTTTAATAGCGTGAATCTACCCGCGTGGCAAGGTGGTGAAGTTATGCTTGAACAAATCATCCTGCCCAATATTCCACGCGGTAAATATCTGCTTTATTTATTATATGCCCCAGAAGGCGTTGAACCGATGGCCCATTCTGAAAAGTGGACATTAAATGTGTCAACATTTCGGGTGATGTAGGGTGTCATTAAAAGTGATAGTTGTAATTGTAGGGTGGGTAGAGCTTCGCTGATCCGAAGGCCTGTGGAGCTAAACCCACCACCAATCGTCGCTTAAACTTGATTTTTGTGCTATTAGCAAATTGATTTAAAACATTTAGGAAACCTGTTATGCACCCAATGGTTAATATTGGAATACGAGCGGCCCGTCGTGCTGGTACACACATTGTGCGTTGTTTAGAAAAACGTCAAAATTTACAAATAGATAGAAAAGGTCAAAATGATTTTGTAACTGAAGTAGACAGACAAGCAGAAGAAACTATCATAGACATCGTGCATAAAGCCTATCCTAATCATGCCATTTTGGCTGAAGAAAGTGGGATACAAAAAGGTGAGGCGTATCAATGGGTTATCGACCCCCTAGATGGCACGACTAATTTTTTACATGGCAATCCACAGTTTGCCGTCTCTATCGGGGTAAGACATGAAGGCCGTTTAGAACATGCCGTGATTTATGATCCGTTACGCGATGAACTTTACACCGCATCACGCGGCACCGGCGCGTTATTGAATGATCGTCGCATCCGCGTCAGCGGCTTAATGTCTTTAGAAGACGCATTGCTCGGAACCGGTTTTCCATTTAGAAAACAACATCATATACACAGTTATTTAAATACTTTTAATGCCTTATTTTCTCAGGTAGCGGATATTCGTCGCGCCGGCTCAGCGGCTTTAGATTTAGCTTATGTCGCCGCAGGGCGTTTAGATGGATTTTGGGAAATCGGTTTAAATGAATGGGATATGGCAGCAGGTGCTTTATTAATTATGGAAGCTGGCGGTTTAGTGAGTGATTTTAGCGGTGGGAATGACTATTTAAGCAGTGGCAATATTGTGGCAGGCAGTCCAAAAATTTTCAAAGGTATATTGCAAACGATTCAGCCCCATTTGTCGGATGCGTTGCAGAAATAAGGGGATTTGAGCCGACAAAACCTGATCATTCGCTGTGAAACAAGATAAAAATGGTATTTAGTCAAACCGATTTATTATAGATTTTCAGAATGAGTTAAGATTTTGGTGGGATTAAGTACTGAAGCACAAATAAACAGGTATTTATACCGCAAAGGGCAACCAAAAGGGATTGCTCCTTTGTAGCTGAAAATTTTTGGAGAAGGTACTTACAAAGACGCGAGCCATTGAGACGCGAGGCGTCGAAACGAAACACGCGAATCATTGATTTGCTCTGCATAGCGTCGAAACGAAACAAAAACGCGAATCATTGAGATGCGAGGCAGAGCAAATCTAGGGTGTTGACTGAGAGCTTTTTTTAGCGGGTATTTTTCATTCTGATTTTGTGTTTTTCAAAAGCCTCGAAAATGGGGTTAAACAACCCAGAAGGGGTTTTCAGGCTAAAGTTTCGCTTCGCTATACTTTAGCCTGAAAATGTGAATAGCCCCAGGTTCCACCTGGGGTACCATAAAATTAAAAAAGCATCAACCCTTTCGGTATTGAATGTGAATGATATCGGTTATCTAAAAAAATGATATTTTTCAACAAGTTATAATAATTTATTTTAAACCCCTTCAGGGTTGATGCCTTTTTTATTTAAGGAACCCCAGGTTCCACCTGGGGCTATGATCTCGCTACGCTCGTTACTACGTTTCACATTCAACCCCTTCGGGGTTGTTTCAATTTAATCCTATTTTTTAAATGTGAGCATTTTATCGGTTTTTGACAAACACCGAATCAGCATGAAAAAGAGAGGCCAAAAAAAGCTCTCAGTCAACACCCTAGAGCAAATCTAATTTAGGAATTGTAGATTTGCGCCGCGAATCGTCTCTAATAAACAGGTATTTTACCGCAAAGGTTGCTTCTATCTAATTAAAATACCTGAAAATTTAGGGTTCAGTACTTATAGGCACTAAGCTCGTTCA
>JAYQWI020001149.1:0-3181 GCA_035871815.2 Candidatus Parabeggiatoa communis | reverse complement strand
AAAAGCTCATGCTTTGATCCTATAAATGAGAATACACCAGCGCACCAATCCGTTCAATCCCCTGATCCGTTGTACTAAATCAAAGAATGAGAATACACCACCGCACCAATCCGTTCAATCCCCTGATCCGTTGTACTCTACATGTTGTTAAATGATCCCATAAATTAGGGGGATGCTGGGCAAGTGGGCGGTAAAATAGGGGTTTATATTGAGTTTATTGTCGATAGCGATCCCACCCTACGAAGACTTGTGTGCATACTATCTCGTAAAAATTCCTCTTTTCTCATTATGCTACCTCCATGTCAGCTTGATACGTCGGCTTTCATTTTCGCTTCTAAATCATCCCATTCCTGATTCCATTTTTCGACATCAAATGTTGGGTAGGGGTTTTCAGGGCAATTGCTGAGATGTTCTGCTAATAAACCACTTGCTGGTTGAATCAGTGCCTGATCTGGAGGCGAAAGTTTTATTTGGGCAATCACGTTTTTTAACGAAGGTAGTTCGTTTGCCTGATTTTGAAAGGGTAAATCCATTTCGTTACCCAAAACAATCACTTGATCACGATTCTCTACGGGTATTTTTTGAATATAACCCTCTGGGATAACCCGTTTATTATCAATTGTCTTATGGGTTGAAAATTGGTAGCCCTTCATTTGTCTATTCCTATTAACGCAGTTTCGCTGTTGAAGAAAAATCAGCGCAGATCAGGCCATAATCAGCGTCATCAGCGTTCTATCATATTACCTATATTGCATGACTATCAAAATCTGAACGCTAATTCTTTACGATCTATCAGTTTGCTCGAACACTTTTTTTTCAACACAGAGTTCACAGAGTGTCACAGAGTGCCACAGAGAATAAATGAGGCTTTGTGAACAACTTTAAAAACCTGATAGAACGCTGATTGCACTGATTGTCATGATTTACACTGATTAATATTAATGCCTGTTCAATATTAATCCAATTATTATATCAAATTCACTTTTTATTTTACGATATACACCCCCGTTTTAAAACAACTCTCTTGACAACCCGGATCGGTATCATCAGCTCTACAAATACAATCAGCACTGTCACACAATAATTCAATTTGCTTTCGTTGATTTAATCCATAATACCTGGCCCAAATGGCTCCTTTCTCTTTATCACAATTTTTCTTTATTTTAACCTGATTCGGATCACTGATAATCAATGCTTTTCCTGGCCGCTGTTCCGTTTCATTTCCCTGAATATGCAAGGTGTTAGGCACTATACTGTCTTGAAAATACAGCCTTTCTTCGCGGCCCCAATGGCCTTCTTTTTGTGGGGCGACACGACACGCTAATCCATTATTGTCTTGATTGCAAAAAGATAAAATGCTGGGTGAACCGTTAAGATAAATATCGGCCAGTAACTGATTGCCTTGTTGAGTGACTGTGATGTCTTCGCATTGATGCTCACTCACACAAATTTGATATTGACAGGCTTGTGGGCCATCAATACCGAGTTCTACTGTTTCTGTCAATGCGCTATACTGATAAAAAACGGGGTCAATCAAATAAACCGTTGAATTATCAGCCTGTCCAAAATAGGCCTCAATGCCGAGTATGTCTTCGGCTGCCAATTCAAGCCAATTGGGACAGCCACAAATTAAGCCGTCTGAACAAACGAAGTTGCCTTGAGCAATAAATCCATCTTCTTGTCTCCTGTTCTCATGATAGACTAAACCTTCATTAAATAATCTATAGGCTTTCGGTAAGGCCGACAACTGAGCGGTATTATTCATATTGATATCAAGACTGATGCGCCCGGCATTGGGATGAGGCCTTTGAATTTTGTCATGGGTGCTGTAATCGACAATCATTTGTTCAAGGATTTTGTCATGGGTGGTGTCATCAATAATCATTTGATCAAGGATTTTGAGTAAGGTGTTGGCTGAGTCACTCAATTCGTCAAATTCAAGTTCTACGGTTTGGAGAAAATGATAAAAATCAATGCGAATGGCTTGCTGGCCTGTCACGGTATCCAATGATTCTAATTTTCCCTTTGCTATCAAGGGATAGCTGGGGGTACGCATGAGGGCACGACTGAGGCTTTGATAATTGATAAATTTATTTTTCTTAAACACTTTATTAAATGCCTCGGCAAACACGCTAAAGCTTTCAGTCAATTTGGGTAAGTGGCTTAAGTCAAATACGCTGTAGCTGATTTGGGAGGGTTCAACAGTGTCTGGCCTGTTTTCCAAGTAAGCGGTTTTGACGAGGCGGCCAAAAGCGAGGCCATTTTCGGGTGGGGATATTCTCATGTTGTTCAGCAAATGGGTATAGTCAATTCCGTGTACGGGTTCTAGTTCCACAGAACTGGCCATGGCATTGGCCACTGTGGCCGTGATTTGGGCAATTTCCATTGAAGCCATTAAACTGGTGTCATAAACGACTATATCCAGCGGTTTTGCGATGTGCTGACGGATGGTTTGATAGGCTTGATGCAGTTGGTTAAGGCTCATCATTTCGCTATCGCCGCTGGGAGCGGTTTCTTTGTCATAGCCTTGGGTGCGGCCTCCCTGATTCCAAAGAATCAGGGCGTGGTGTTGCGCCGGAAATTGGCTTGTCGCCCAGGCGACGAAGTCGCTTAAGGTTTGGGGATTGGACATATTTTGAGGGCCTAAATCTTCTAAGACATGGTGCTGTCCGTTTTGGATGATGGCGCGTTTGACGGTGTTCCAACCATTGCGCGTTGAACCGCCAGTGCTGATAACGAGATTGCTGGTTGTATTGGGTAAGGTGGTGCCTGCTAACATTTCGAGAATGTCTTTACTTGCCCAATGATATCCCGTTTTGCGGTTTGGCTTCGCTTCTAAGTCTGAGCCAACTAAATAAACCATAATCGTCCACGTTTTTTCTGAAAGGGGCAGTTTGGGAAAACCATCGAAAAATTTGATCAGGCTATTTCGTTGCATGATGTCTTGGAGTGAGTTTCCAAGGCCGGCGTAGATTGAACTATTCTGAAGGGCCGGTTTAGCAAAAGGCCCTAAGCAGATTGGCTCAGAGTTGGCACGCCATTTTGAAAATATCGGCGCGTTGCCACTTGAAGGCCAGGGAGTCATTTTGAACGCATCAGTGGTGGGTTCAACGAATAGCAGTTCCCCGGCCGGTTTGGTAACGGTAGCAATATATAAGTTATCAGCAATATAGCCCGTTTC
>JAYQWI020001148.1:0-8015 GCA_035871815.2 Candidatus Parabeggiatoa communis | reverse complement strand
TTGAGAGTGACTCAAAAATAGAACTCCCAACACAAATACAATTCCCGACAAAGGATGTTGAGGACAAAAATGCAGGAGAAGACTCTTGCACAGTGTCAGAGACTCCACCACAAAGTCTTTTAAACAGACTAAAAGATAAGTGGGATGGGTGGCGCCCCCTCAAATCGTTGTTCACACCGATTTATCAGTTATTATTTTGGGGATATCCTGAAACACCGAAAACCCCGCCTCTTGACGTTAAACCCAGTGATGCAGTCAAACCTGACACAGATAGGGGTTTAATAGGATTAGCCTTGTCCGGCGGTGGTGTCCGTTCGGCCACATTTAATCTCGGCCTGTTGCAATCCTTGGCTAAAAACAAAGTATTGCAATACTGCGATTATCTCTCCACCGTCTCCGGGGGAGGGTATATTGGCTCGTGTCTCAGCGCCTTGTTGGCAAAAAACCCTGATGCCTCAACAACCCCTCAGACGTTTCCTCTAAGAGACGAGCGCGATGGCAAAAATGAACGCGCTGAGGTGAATCATCTACGGGCTACCAAAAACTACTTAAAAAGTGGTGGTGGACTGTTCAACCTAGATACGTGGAACATGATCGGAATAATGGTTTCAGGGATAGTGCTGATGAGTGCTATACCGGTAGCCCTCCTCTTAATGATGGTCCTCTTCTTATTCTACTGGAAGACGAATACCAACCTTGAGTTATTTCAAATTATTTTGCCATTCATAGCCATACTTGCTTTGATGTGGATGGTCGGTATCCGTTTCCGTCAGGTTAATAGCAGTCTCTTACTTGAAAAGGCATTGACCGTTATTGGATTCGCGTTGACGCTTATTCTGGCATTACTCCCATTTCTAATCCTATATTCGATTATGGAGATTGTCTCAACACCAGTCTTAATCATTGGGTTAGTCATTTCGATACTGATATTGTTATGGATAATCAATATTTATGTTGGTTCGATATTCTCTTCTAATGCTGACTCTAAATACCTTCAACTGAATCAACGACTGGCGCGTCGAGCATTGGTAGTAGGCCTATTAGTGCCTTTTTTATTGCTTATTGGCTTCATTAACCACTTTGCAGATGCTTGGTATCAAGCGAAGTTGACTGACTATTCCTCTCTTTCTATTATAGTGATATTCACATTAGCAATGGTTGTTGGGGTAGGTTTTATCGTTTACAGTCAATTTAAGGCACAATTATTTAATATACTGACTGCCATGGTTTTAATCGTTTTGCTCGTCACTTCATCTTCATGGTTATTAGCTGAACTGTTATATCTTGACCGGTACGATAAAGCTGAGATTTTTATAAATCAGATTAAAAATGAGCAACTTGCCACGCTAGTTACTGATGAGAAAGAAAAGGGCTGGGAAAAACTCAGACAGTCGATTCTGTTGATAGGACTCGAAAAGGTTCAGTTCATAACCCGTTATATGAATGGACTGATGAAGGATTGGGATAAGCTGCCCAAATCTGATCAGGGCGATCAAGATTTTTCGCTTGGCGAACTGCCCTCATGGAATCCCTATAGTCTAGGTCAATGCCTAACAGGTAATGCTTTGTATTTAGAAGAACTTAACCAGAAGGTTGAGGCAGAAAAACACTGGCGAAAACAGATGGCAAAAATACCATTGACAGAACAGATGGAGGCAAAAAATATTGATTTTTCGGCGGCTGATTTGGAGAAATGGTTTCAATCCATGGTTACCATTGCTTACTATCATTGTTCCCATCTTAAATTAGATGCGCTAACTCAACAAATGGCCCGGAATTATCATAAAAATCAAGGGTTCTTTGTTGATAGTTATAATCAACCAAGTGAAACGGTATCGCAATTCTTATGGTTTTTTGTGCTTGTCATCGTGCTATTGCTACTCATTAGCTTATTCACCAATATCAACCGCAACGCCTTGCATGATTTTTACCGTGATCGCCTGAGTAAGACGTACCTGATTAGACGGCGGTGTCAAGATGAGAAAGCAGAGGATAAGGAGATTTTGCCAAATCCATCGGTGCTGATGAAAGATATCCATGCGTGTTGCAATGGCCCTTATCATCTGATTAATACCACTTTAAATATCCCCAGTTCAGAAAAGCCCGCTTTACAAGGGCGCGGAGCCGACTTTTTTATCTTCTCGAAATACTATTGTGGTGCAGAATCGACAGGATACCAAGACACACAACAATATGAAGACGGTAAAACTAAACTGGCCACGGCAATGGCTATTTCAGGCGCAGCGGCCAGTCCACAAATGGGAAGCGGTGGCAGCCTGATCATGAGCTTTATCATGACCTTGTTAAACATCCGGTTGAATCAATGGATGCCTAATCCTAACCGCAAACGGTTACCTCTGTTCACAATCTGGCCTCGTTATTTATCTCAGGAATTTCTACGTCAGGGGACTGAAAATGAGCCCTTGCTCAATCTATCTGATGGCGGACATCACGAGAATCTCGGTATTTATCCGCTACTCAAACGGCGCTGCAAATTGATTATCGCCTCAGACGCGGGGGCAGATCCCAATTATCAAATGGCGGATTTTGCCAATCTGCAACGCAAAGCCAGTATCGACTTAGGTGTCACCATCGACATGGACATGAGTCCATTATATGCAAAACAGACTCAAAATTCTGAGAAGAATAGCAAAGCCTACTTTGTCAAAGGCACGATCACTTATGCGAATGGTCAAACAGGCACTTTGTTGTATATCAAGACAACCATGACAGGGCATGAACCTGAACAATTGCTGGGTTACCAACGTCAACATCCAACGTTTCCAGATGAAACAACGGCAGATCAGTTTTTTAACGAAGCTCAATTTGAGTCCTACCGAAAACTGGGCGAGTTGATTGGTGAAGAATGCTGTGAAGTGGTGGATGAGAAGACCGGTAAGAAGATCGGTTTTGATATTCTCGCAGAAATTGAACAGAGTTTAAAACCCAGTTCTGAAAAGCCTAAAATAGGCGATGTGGAATTGAAGTTGCTCAACAAAAATGCAGAACAAACTCTCCGGTATATGGAAAATGTGATTGTCAGGACGGACAAGCCAGTCACGTTTTATGCGGGGAGAGAAGGTGAATCGAGTCTTGGAGAACAGTTTTGTCATTTGGTGCAAGAAATCGTCAACCAAGATCGATCATTGTTAATTGAAACAGTACGTGAGTGGCTCAATCGAAAAACTCACCAAAATCTACTGTGGTTTGCCAGTGATATCATCGGCTATTTTAAACTCACTGAGTTAAGGGATGATTTGCACCCCTTTTATCAAACCATAATGGCAGAACCTGATGGATACTGGGTTAACTGGAAATTAAATTGCCTGTGGGCTTATGCCAGGTTTAATGACTATAGGGAAGTTCATCACCTGCTGCAAACCACTCAAAATGCAGACACGCAAAAGTGGCTATTGGCGGTTTACCCCCAGATGGTGAAAGCCCATCATTCTAAAGAGGATGAACACGACGAGAAATACAAAGATTTCATGAGTGAGATCAATCGGTTTTTGCAATGCCCTGGCATTCAAAACGACGTGAAAACAGAGGCTCAAAAAGTGCTTGACGCGCTGAAAGGGTTTTCAAAAACTTAGCGGCTTTGCGACTTTGCGTGAGATTTATCTCACGCAATGTCCGTGTTGGCAAAATAAACAGGTATTTTACCGCAAAGAGACGCTTAGCGGCGCAAATCTACAAGCGGTTTCGTAGAGACGCGATGCTTCGCGTCTCTAATTACAAATAAACATTGCTTCTATTAAAATATATCAAAATTTATGGTTCAGTACTTAAGCCGTCTTCACAATGACAAAAGAACTCATTACAAGATAGGTTCTTGATCTAAGTCGTCGGGAAACGGTGTCGGTTTCGGCAATCGCGGTTTGCCAATTTTGACATCCCCAGCGACTCGTACAAGATGTTGATTATCATCAAAAAAGAGTGAAATACGGCGTTCTTGCCGAGACTTTCCACCTGCTTGAAAACTATATAAATAATCCCAACGCTGTTGCTGGAAAACATCCGCTATCAGCGGTGTGCCCATGATAAAGTGTACTTTTCTTTTTGGCATCTTCAATTCGAGTTTATCCAGCATTTCTTGAGTCACCCAATTGCCTTGTTGAATATCTATCTTATAGAGACTACAACTTGATAGAAATAAACTGGCGCTCAGACAGTACATCATGAGATATTTTGGCATCATAAACTAATAACCTTGTTTTATACACTTATACATTTCAGGATTGAGGAATTTAAGCCAAGAAATCATTTTAACTCAATTCATAAAACCGTACCTTTCAAAATCAATGCGTTATTATTTAAAACAATATAAAACAAAGCCGATTTTTGAAAATACCCATAAAATCATATAGATAGAAAAATAATGGCATCTGAAGGGCGAACGATAAGGGCAAACGACAAGGGCGAACACGCAAGGCCAGCCCTTTTGAAATTATTTTTTATGAAATATCTAATAAAGGAGCCTCTTGCAAAACTATTGGGCATAAATGAAAAATCAATAACTTACATGCTCTTAAGTACTGGTAAGTTATTGATTTATAGTTGAGCGTTGGAGTTTTGCAAGTCCCTCAAAGGTTAAAGTTTTTGCTTCGTTCCAACTTTAAGCTCGAAATTTAAATTTAATCGGTATAATGCCTATTCGATATCCTCAGTATGTCAACATAATTTCCTTAAAGCTTATCCAAAAACGAGCCTAATTTTCCCTGATACCCCTAATTCCTTTTAAAGTCAAGGAATATAAAAACCTATTTTTGGATTAATCGGATAATGATTGGTGGGCACACCTTGCCCCAATACCACCTTCGCCTTCGCCTGGGCTAACACTTTCGGCTCGCCCCTACAGCAGCGCCGTCATGACGCGGGGTTTGATAGGGGCATACCTGCTGCGTGTCTGCCCTTAACTTAATTTAATGAATGGGATTCACACCTTACCCACCCTACAACTGATAAGATTTAACCCGCCAAAGGCATTTTATGGAAAGTCACGATCTGAAAAAAGTGGGTTTAAAAGCCACTTTGCCCCGACTACGAATACTGCAATTGCTAGAAAATAGTAAACAACGTCATCTGAGTGCTGAAGAGGTTTATAAAAAATTACTAGATGTGGAAGAAGATGTCGGTTTAGCAACGGTTTATCGGGTATTAACCCAATTTGAAGCGGCGGATTTAGTGATTCGTCACCATTTTGAAAATGGTTTATCAGTATTTGAATTAAATGAAGGCTATCATCACGATCATTTACTGTGTGTTAAATGCGGGAATATTGTCGAATTTTTTGATAATGTCATTGAAGATCGACAACGTATCATTGCAGAAAAACACGATTTTAAGATTACTGAACATTGTTTATATCTTTATGGCATTTGTTCAAAGTGTCAAAAAAAAGCGGCAGAAAATTCATTGATAACGGATAACGAATAACGGATAACTGAAATGATAAATGAATGGGTTATGCAGCATGAAATGGCGATTCGCCTCAGTTGTTTTTTTGGCGTATTGGGGCTAATGGCCATTTGGGAAATATTCGCACCGCGCCGAACATTGATCGCCTCTAAAACGGTGCGTTGGTTAAACAATCTCGGTCTTATTTTTTTAAACAATTTGTTACTGCGTTTGATTTTTCCTATAGCCGCAGTCAGTTTAGCAGTGCTGGCACAACAACAACAGTGGGGTATATTCAACAATGTCGATTTGCCAATGTGGGCAACCCTGATTCTCTCAATCGTGCTATTAGATGGCGCGATTTATATACAACATGTCTTGTTTCACGCGCTCCCCTTATTATGGCGTTTACACCGTATGCACCATGCCGATCTTGATTTAGATGTCACAAGCGGCGCACGATTTCATCCCATTGAAATCATATTATCCATGTTGATTAAATTTGCCGTGATTTTAGTAATTGGCCCACCGGCCCTCGCCGTCTTGCTATTTGAAATCATCTTAAATGCCATGGCCATGTTTAATCACAGCAATATCGCATTACCCCTTAAAATCGATCAAGGCTTACGCTTAATGGTTGTCACACCCGACATGCACCGCGTCCATCACTCTGTCATCGAAACCGAATTCAACAGTAATTTTGGGTTTAATTTATCCATTTGGGATCGGCTATTTGGCACCTATCGGGCACAACCCACGGCAGGACATCAGGGCATGAAAATAGGCCTTGAGCAATTTCGCGAACCTCGCTATTTGACATTACTTTGGTTACTGATACAGCCCTTTATCAAAAAATCACAGTAGTTTTTAAGAAGTAGTAGGCGAAAAATCGCCTACTACGAACGCAAACGTTTACGTCAACAACGTATAACCAAAATTCTGTTTAAAACGTTTTTTAAACTCATCTGGTGTAAAGCTATGATTTTGAGTGCCATGATGTTCAACTTTAATAGCCCCCATCAATGACGCAATTCTGCCCGTCGTTTCCCAATCAATATCTTTCATCAAACCATACAACAAGCCACCTCGAAAAGCATCACCACACCCTGTCGGATCATTAACCGCCTTCGCCTTCGCACAAGGAATTTGATAAACCGTATCATGCGTATAAATCAGAGAACCCTCGGAGCCTTTCGTAATGATCAAGGCTTGCACCCGCTTAGCGACTTCTTGCTGAGATAAGTTTGTGCGTTCTTGCATCAATTGCCATTCGTAATCATTAACGATAACCCAAGTGGCTTGCTCAATGAATTGCAGCAAATCGTTACTGTCAAACATCGGCATACCTTGTCCAGGATCAAATATAAAAGGAATACCGGCCGCGACAAATTGTCTAGCATGTTCGATCATCCCCTCACGCCCATCAGGGGAAACAATACCCAGCGTCACGCCTTGCGCTTCAGAAATTTTCTTTAAATGGGAAAAATTCATTGCGCCCGGATGAAAAGCAGTGATTTGATTATCATCCATATCCGTCGTAATGAACGCTTGGGCAGTATAACTATGATCAACAGTCATGACGTGTGTGCGTGGAATAGCACAGTGATCCATCCATTCAGCATAAGGCGCAAAATCCGTTCCCACTGTACCCATAGGCAGCGTATCCCCACCTAACAAATTGAGGTTATAGGCAATGTTACCCGCGCACCCACCAAATTCACGACGTAAATCCGGTACCAAAAACGACACATTGATAATATGCATCTGATCAGGCAGGATGTGATGTTTAAATTTATCGTTAAATACCATAATGGTATCAAAAGCAAAAGAACCACAAATTAAAGCCGACATATATATAATTTCTCTGTTAAATTAAATTTAAATCTAATGAGTTCATGAGTTCATTAACTCAGTAAACTGAATTGAGCAAAACGCTATTCACCAAACACTGAATGATAATGTTGAATGATAATGTTTAATATTAAGGCCTTTCAGTGTTATCTTCAACTTATTAATTATTAATTATCAATTATCAGTTATCCGTTATCAGTTATCAGTTATCCGTTAATTCAGAAACCCTGACTCAGAAAATTAAAAGATGGGGTATTTTTTGTTATTATTGAGAAATGTCAACAAACGGTAGTGAGCCGTTCAATCTTGAACTGATTAATTGATGGAAGCCGAAATCATGACAATCAGATCAATCTGCGTTCTATCACCTTTTTAGCACATCATCTCATTAACTGGAGGCATGCTTATGAAATTTTATCTATTAAGCTTCACATTCTTATTCGCGCTAGTCGGTTGTTGGGATGACGCGGAACCTGAAATACTTCACTCTGAAAAACCGACTTCTGAAAAATCAGAACATCAAGTCACAGCCCCAACGGAAACCCCTGACAACTTGGATAATCAAGCCAATAAAGATTATTGGCAAGACGACGAACAGGAAACCTCTTCTGAAAAGGAAACTTCGGATGAAAAGAAAAGCGAACAAACCGGTAGTCGTTCTGAAGACGACGAGGAAGCAGAATATTTATTAGAACTGGACGAACAAGCAGAACGCTTTTCAGAACCGGCTCAATAATCAATACGCCTAATCTATAGTTTGTCAGATA
>JAYQWI020001147.1:0-13296 GCA_035871815.2 Candidatus Parabeggiatoa communis | reverse complement strand
TAAAGTTAATAAAAATATTCTGGACACAAGTTAAACGGTTTGTCAATATAAAAATGTGCTTTTGTCAAATAGAAAATTAATTATTACTATTTTATAATTAATATTTATTATTTCTCTATTATTGAATACTAATAGCGTATTATTGCCGTGGTTTTGAAAACCACGGCGTTTTTTTTCACAACGGTTTCACAACTCACTATTTGCCAAGCTTGTTGTTTGTATCAATCTCGAAAAAACGAGATTGTTTTTTTGAATGGGCACTGGGTAGAATGATTCTACGTTTTAGTGTCTTTTAAGCTGAATTGCTCCCGTTTGTTCCAATTGAGTCAACAATTTTTCACGAGACAAGTGCATTTAACAAGTCGAGTGAGTTTTCAGGTGACATGTCTACTAAGTACTGAACCATAAATTTTGAGGTATTTTAATAGAAGCAATGTTTATTTGTAATTAGAGACGCGAGGCATCGCGTCTCTACAATTCGCGGTTTCGTTCCGACGCGATGCTTCGCGTCTCTTTGCGGTAAAATACCTGTTTATTTGTGGTTCAGTACTTAACGGTTCAATCACTTGTGACAATCTGTTGTCAATTTCGCCAAAACGTCATTTGATCCTGTTTTCTACGACTAAGTGCCGATCTTCCCGTATGCCTTGCTAGATGATGGCCTTTCTTCGTGATTCCTTATAATCTCCTCTTCTTTTGGGCTTAAGTCGTCTTGTGTTAGAACATCTTGGCCTTCGCAAAATAAATTTTGCAACGAAAATCAAGCCTTCAAAATTTATCGATATTGGAGTTCAAGATTTATCTTGATGTTGCTTGCTTGCCCACCCTACATTGAAAAGAGTTGGTTTTATCAAATGACTCTTTCATTCCCGCCGTCAATCGGCACTTGAGCGCCAGTTGTTTTCGCAAAAACGGGCCCTGCCATCGCGCAAGCGAGTGCGGCGACATCTTTTGAAGTGATTTCTGTTTTGAGGATGTTGTTGGTTTTGTACTCTGCCACTGTCATGCCGTAGTGTTTCGCTCGTTTTTCTAAGACTTCTGGTGTCCAGATGGCCGTATCAAAAACGGCGTTGGGATGAAGTACATTGACTCGTATTCCAGATGCGCCTAATTCTAAAGCGGCAACACGGGCGAGTTGAGTTAGCCCGGCTTTGGCAACTGAGTAAGCTGAAGCCCCTGGGCCTGGGGCGGGAACGTTTTTGGAAGCCATGATAATGACGGCGGGATCAATGCCCATTTCAAGATAGGGGGTACAGGCCTGTAAGAGTTGCTGATGGCTGGTTAAGTTGAGGGCAAGACTTTGTTTCCAAGTCTTTGAATTCATATTGGTAATCGTTTCACTTGGCGGAAATATACCGGCATTACTGATGAGAATATCAAGTCCGCCAAAATGGCGAATGCAGCTTTCAACGAGGTGTTGGATATCATTCTCAAATGTGAGATCGCATTCAATACTTAAAATATCGGGTTTGTCAAACAGCCTGGTAATGGCTTTATTTATATCTAATGCCACAACAGCCGCGCCTTGAGCTTGTAGGGCTTCGACACAAGCACGGCCAATACCACTTGCTGCACCGCTAACTAATGCGATTTTGCCTTGCAAAGGCAGGGCGGTGTCTTTTTTACCGAGCTTGGCTTGTTCTAATTCCCAATATTCCATTTCAAACTGATCAGATTCAGGTAAGGCTTTCCAACCGCCCAGTAATTCCGCTACTTGGATAGCCTGAATAGTATGATCCTTGATATCTTCGATAATCTGCGCTTCTTTAACACTGCGCCCAAAACTGAGGGTACCGGATGTGGGCCAAACTGCCCAACAGGGGGCTGGATTCAGGCAAGTCAGTTGAGGGTTACTGTGACGTTCAAAGTATTCGTTATAGGCTTGAACATAATGGGCAATATCCTCTTCAGGATTTTCTCCCAAAATCACGGGGATCGGTTTAGTGCGAATCACATGATCGGGTGTTAAAGGCCCGCGTGTCGCGATAGTCGCGACATCTGGCTGGTTAGAAAAACTCACCGATTCGCGATTACTGTCCAATTTGACAATCATCGCAGCGCCTTTAATATCACTCACGCTTTTACGGATACGCGCTAATGTTAACAGGTTTTCCTTAACCGTTACTTGAGTTGGCAGTACAAGGGTAGCCCCTTGATCGGCTATATAATTTTCGGCTGCTGTGACTAATTGAATCATGCCTTCATAACTGCTCTTCGCGTCATCGGCAAAGCTAAATACGCCATGATTCATTAAAATCATGCCTTCTAAGTTTGTCCAATCAATCTCTCGTGTCATCTCATAAATTTTCTTCGCCAAAACAAAACCGGGCATGACGTAAGGTACTATGAGAACCCGATCACCATAAATAGCGCGGATGCGTGCTTCGGCATTCTCCGTATTGGTGATGGTGACAACGGCATCTGCGTGGGTATGATCGACAAACTTGAACGGAATGATGGCATGTAAAATCGCCTCTACTGAGGGATTGGGGGCACTGGGATTGGTCATCGCTGAACGCTGAACACGCACCATTTCTGCATCGCTCAGTTGATTCAAGTGAGCCATTTTTTTTAAGACTTCCAATTTAACGGGGGCAAAGCCGGCTGCTTCAATTGTGGCTAAATCCCAACCACTCCCTTTGACATATAATAAGGCCTCCGTTTCCCCAAAAATGTTAATGGTATCGGCCTTCAGGGATGTATTACCGCCGCCATGTAGCACTAAGGCCGATTCTTGCCCTAATAATCTGGATGTATACACACGTAGGGTTAAATCATTTTGATACCGAGCGGCATCATTATTCCATAGACTTTTCATAATGGTTATTAAAGATTTTAGGTGGAAAAGTGGGTAGGCGATAAATCGCCTACGACAAACAGGCAAACTTTGCGCCTGTGGCGCATTTATAACAATCAATATTTTTTTTGTAGGGCAGGATCGCAGGCTCAATGATCTCAAATAGGGCACAATATTATTGCCCGCTTGCCCACCATTAATCTAAATCCCTTAAAAAATAATGAATAAGAACAATAAGCTATTGATTTTTCGATACAGGCCAATTTTAGATTGGCACTGAAAACGCCTTAAATTTTGTTATACTACCAATACTTTCGCCAAATCATATCACTTTTATGTGGTTATTATCCTGTAGAGACGCGATGCTCGCGTCTCAGGCATTTCGTCTCAGGCATTTCGTTTCGGGCATTTCGTCTCTGGCATTTCGTTTCGGGCATTTCGTTTCTGGCATTGAGACGCGAGCATCGCGTCTCTACAGGAAATTTCGTTTTATAACTACAAGATACTACAAGGATTATTTATAATAAAGGATAAGTACTGGGCATTTGATGAGCTTATTCATGTATCAATGAAACTCAATGACATGAAGCTTGGCACAATCTAATCCTTTCTTATAAACAATCCTTGTAGTTATATATAAATAATAAAGGAGGGCAAATCAATGAGAACAGGCAATCCAACGTTATCAGCAAAAAGTTTTGAGGCTTTGCCTATTTCCTTAGTTAAGGAAATGACAATAGCCGGAACGGTTAATAAAACACTTCTACTCTTAATCTTGCTTTCACTTAGCTCGGCTTGGAGTTGGCATCAATTTTATACTACTGAAGATATGACTTTGATTATTTCTTATCTCTGGATAGGGGGTTTAGGTGGTTTTATGATAGCCTTGTTGACAATCTTTGTGAAAAAATGGGCCTGGATCACCTCTCCAATTTATGCTTTATTGGAAGGATTGGCGATTGGAAGTCTTTCAGCGCTTTTTGAAATCGCTTTTCCCAATATCGTGATTCAAGCCGTTGTACTTACTTTTGGTACCTTATTTTGTTTACTACTCGCTTATAAATCGGGTTTAATTAAAGTCACGGCTACTTTTAAATTAGGTGTTGTAGCGGCCACTGGCGCAATTTGTCTTATTTATATTGTTGATATGGTACTGATTTTCTATGGTTTTACCGTACCTTATATTCATCAAACTGACACTGTCGGTATTTTGTTTAGCCTATTTGTTGTCACAATTGCCGCATTAAACCTCGTTTTAGATTTTGATTTTATCAGAGAAGGGGCAGAAATGGGTGCCCCTAAATACATGGAATGGTACGGCGCTTTTGCTTTAATCATTACCCTTGTCTGGCTTTACATTGAAATGTTAGAACTGCTTGCTAAAATCCGTAGCAGTCAATAAATTTTTGATTTTCGATTTGATCAAATATAGCGTTTATTCGATAATCGCTTGGCTTTAGACATGACGATCGCTCAATAATATCGCTTTTAGATCACAAGGCTTTGTTATTCTTGAACTCCTGAACGCCTGATTTTAACGCCTGAACACCTGAATTTCACGCCTGAACGCCTGATTTTAACGCCTGAACTCCTTTATACATTAATTCCTAAACTCCTTATATATCATGCTTCAAGAACTCAATATCTATTTTCCTGATCCACAACATTTGGCTATCAGCCTAACTGATAACCATAATAGTGAAAAAACCCAACTGTTAGAATTTAGTTCCCCCATTTCTGACAAGGGTCATCAACATCTCCATTGGTATTTAAAAGAATATCCGAATCAATACAGTGCTGAAATTGATATCGACGCGGCCCAACAAATTGCGAAACAATTCCCCCCATTAGGGCATAGTTTGTTTAATAAAGTCTTTGCTAAAAAAGCGGCACAGCGTCTCTATAAAAAGTTCATCGCGCACAAACAACCTGGCCGTATACTGACGATTACAAGCCTTGAACCCAGTATTTTGTCATTACCTTGGGAATTGCTACACCCTTCTGGCAAGGGTAGTGGGTTTTTGATTTTTGAAACGCCCCCTATTTCTATCCGTCGTCGTGCGCCGAGTATCAGTAAAAAGTCTTTTGAAATCAATCAGAAAGATAAAATACACCTGTTAGTTGTGATCTCGCGTCCAACTGATACCCTTCCCCGTGATCCCCAGGTACCGGCTTCATCTGTACTGAATGCCATAGAGCAATACGGTGCTGAGCGCATAACCATTGAATTTCTTCGTCCTGCCACATTGAAGCAATTACGTGAACGGTTGGAAAATAAAACCTTGCCCGCCGTCGATATACTGCATCTTGATGTGCCGGCTTTACTTGATCAAAATGGCGAGTTTGAACAACAAGCCCATCAGGGCCTGAAAACATTGTCCGAACCCTTAAAACAAGCCGCTATGGGGATCAATCTGGGCAAAAATACGATTTATCTACAGTTTGAAAAAGACACGGGCGAAAAACGACTCATCCCTGTAGACTTGGTAGCGGATCTGCTTAGCCATTATCCTATCGCTTTAGTCATTTTATCGAGTGACTCATCAGTAAAAACAGAAGCCGATATCGACAGCGATATCGACAGTATCGCTCTCAATTTGATATCGAAAGGCCTGCCTTTCGTTCTGGTTATACGTGATTCGCTATTAGCCACTCAAAAATTGTTTGAAACCTTTTATGACTCTTTGGTGCAAGGTCAAAAAATCGGCACGGCTTTAGATACCGCCCGTTCTGCTTTGTATAGCAATACGGCCCGGCGCGATATTATGCACCAAAGTGGCCCCGTTAAATTGCACTTACATGATTGGTTTTTACCTGCCTTGTATCAACAAGGACAAGACACGGCCTTATTAACGCAAATGCTGCCGGATAAAGAGAAGGCATTAGTTCAAGAAAAACGTGCTTTCTCTCACAATTTGTCTCATCCACCGGCCTGTGGTTTTTTTGGCAGATGGCAGGAATTACGGGATATCGAGCGCCGTTTTATGCGCGGTATACGACGTATTAATATCCATGGTGGTGGGGGACAAGGGAAAACGTCTTTAGCGCAAGAAACCGGCCGTTGGTTGCAGCACACTGGGATGTTTAAATATGTCGTCTATGTGGATTATGGAAACTGTCAAATACTTGATCCGGTCAGCGTTGCGATCAGCATGATCTCTGAAGTATTACAAAAACACTTGTTAGATGTGGATGCCGTCACGCAAGCTTTGCGCCGTGTGCCCACTTTATTGATTTTGGATAACGTGGATTTACACTCATCCGCTCAAGTCACGCCTCTGCCTAGCCTGTTTACGAGCACTTCAAAAGGAGAGGAAAACACGCCTCTGCCTAGCCTGTTTACGACCACTTCAAAGGAAGAGGAAAACACGCCGCTGCCTAGTCTATTTACAACCTCCTCACAGGAAGAGGAGAACACGTTGCCTAGCCTATTTACAAGCTCATCAAAGGAAGAATACACTCAGCCTAGCCTATTTACCGCCGCTTCAAAAGAGGATGAAACACAGCCTAGCCTATTTACCCCCTTCTCAAAGGAAGCCGAAAACACAGCGCCTAGTAGTCTATTGACGACCCCTTCAAAGGAAACGGAAAACACGTCTAGTAGTCTATTGAGTACCCCTTCAAAGGAAGAGGAAAACAGCAACTACTTTAGTTCCTTTTTTGAAAAGGAAGTCGAGGATAAAAAGGCCGAAGTCGAGGATAATGCGGAAGTCGAGGATAATAATGCGAAAGTGGCAAAGCCAAATGAGGAAGATGAAAAGGACAAACGTCATCAACTCCTTGAAGCGGTTAAAAAATGGTCCGAAGCGGGCAAAAGCCGTGTGATCATCATCACGCGCCAAGGCAATCTGTCTCATCTGGATTTTCCAGAACAAGGCAACTTGAAATATTACCTCCTACCCCTGGGTCAATTAGAGGAAAACCAAGCCGTGCGCTACGCGGAAGCCTTGATGACACAGCCACCGCTACCCGCGTATGGTGTGCCAAAACGGGCCGCTTTAACACAATTACTTGAGCAAGCCCATTATCACCCCTTATCCATTCATCTGTTAGTGCATCTACTGAAAAACAATCACATTGAGACATTAACGGCGCAGTTCAATCAATCGTTAGCCGCATTATCGGCCGACACGCTTTATCTTGAACGGCCACTGGTTGCGGCACTGAATTTGTCATTAGAAAAGTTAGACCCCTCAATACGAAACGGGATCACGAGATTAGGTATCTTTCAATGCGGCGCGTTTGAAAACATTTTACAAGGCATCACGCAAATACCGGAACCGCAATGGCAAACCCTACGCCAAACCTTAGAAGCGGGTGGCCTGATTCAGCCTGATAACCTAGAAGGTATCACAGTGAATTATCTCAAGTTCCACCCAAGCTTAGCCCCGCTACTGTGGAATCGGCTCTCGCAGCTAGAACAAGAGGCCTTAACCGAGCGTTATTGCCAAGGCTACCATGAATTATCTTTGTTCTTATACGATGAAGATAACCAAAAACCGCATCAAACTCGTCTCATTGAGCGACGAGAACTGCCGAATTTGCTACATGCCGTTGAGGAAGCGTTAGACAGTAATAAAAAAGACGCATTAGAATTTGCTGACAAAGTCATCTCATTCCTCGTTGATTTTGGTTTCAAAACAGACAGCAACAAGTTGACAACGCGCAGAACGGAGAAATTAAGCACATCGACTGCCGTCTCTCAAGAAGAATATCTTGCCCAGTCTCAAAAAGCCGAACGACTCTATTCTGACAACCAGTATTCAGAAGCCCAAGCCGTTTATCAAGAAATCCTTGAAAAATTAGGCGAGGAGATCAGTTATAACCGTTGTATCACCTTGAGCGGATTAGGCCGTTGTCTTGCAGAAACCGGTGACTTAGAACAAGCAGCTGACTACTTTCGGCAAAGCTTGGCGGAATTGGCACACATGCCGCCTACCCAAGACATCAAGCGAGAAGCGGGCCTGATACAAACCTATTTAGCCACCGTGCTGATGGAAATGGAAGACTACAGCGGTGCAAAAGCGGCTTATAACACGGCCTTATCTATAATGAAAAACATCGGCAACAGCCTTCATCAGGCGGCGATACAATCGCAATTGGGCAAAATCGCCATGTTGCAAAATCAACCTCAAGAAGCTGAACACTACTATCGTGATGCATTGAACCTCTTTAAACAACTCAAAGATCAAAAATCAGAAGCCCTCGTTTGGCATCAACTGGGGATGCTTTGCCAAAATGCAAAACGTTGGAAGGCCGCCGATGAAGCCTATCAACAAGCCGCTAAATTGTATGAAAAACGAGGCAATCAAGCAGAAACGATCACAATCTGGCAGCAACTGGCTCAAGTCAATCAAGAGAATGGGCATGTCCAAGCCGCTGAAATTTGGTATCGCAAAGTGATTGAAGGTTACAAGGTTCAAAAAGAGTGGAAAAGCGTGTCAAAAGGTTTTCAAAACCTCGCTAAGTTGTTGCAAACCCAACCCCATCGCTTAGATGAAGCGTGGCAATTAGCCGAGGCCTGTTTAAACTTTGACAAAAGCCTCGAACCTGATCAGAGCGAAATTTGGGAAATCTACTCTCTCTTAGCCGACATTGCTGAGAAACGCCATGACACGCCGCAAGCGAAGCATTATCGCAACTTAGCCCTACAAGCGAAAAGCAAGATAGCAGGTCGTTCGACCGACTTACAACAACATCAACAATTCATTGATGCCATGGTACAAACCATCGCCCAACCCAAGCTCCGCAAACAACTCGACTCAATGCTACAACAGCGAGAGAACAAAGGATGGCGTAAACTGACAGCCGCCAGTCGTCGCATCCTAGAGGGTGAACGAGATTGGAATAAGCTATACGAACAAGAAGCGTTAGACATGGAAGACGCGATGATCGTGCAAGAAATTCTCCAACGCCTTGAAAAGAAAAATCCAGAGCGTTTAATCATCACCTCTGACAACGAACCACAGACAGAAAGCTTCTCATTCCAACAGCAGAATGAGCAACAGCCACAGCTTCGTTTTTGAAGTTATAAAGAATTGTTTTGTAGGGTGGGTAAAGATTGTTGCCCACCATTCTCTCTGAAGAATATAGTGCATAAAAATATTGATAAATATTGACATGTTATAGCGTTTCCCGATTGAATGAACCGAAGGTCAGCGAAGCTAAGTACAAATTTAGTGAAAAATTTATTTTGCAGTTTTGCTCTTGGAGTGCAAAATTTATTTTGCAGCTTTGCTCTTTTCGTTCCAAATTTATTTTGCAGCGGCGAAATTGAGATTGATTGGTAATGTTTTTGGGAAATCGCCCTTTGCATACCTATTTAAATATAAATGTACTTTATTTTCAATCGGGAAAGGCTAGACTATCATAGTGTATAGTCAATCAAAAATAGAGAGATTTGTCTCCATGTCATCTTATTGTCGCCATAAGATTGATCAATTTGATGTTGACAATCTCTATTTCCATGATGACATGGACTTGATTGGATTAATTAATCCATTCGAGGTTGTTGTTTAAAGAAAAACCTCGAAATCAGCTCAAGAGTGGTTAGCCTTCCACGTAAAAAAAAAATGGGTTTGAGCGATTGATTAAGTAACCCTAAGCTATCATTAGCTGAGGGGATAAAGGGCTGATACTCCCTTATTCACTTATGTTGAAATCTTAATTCATTTATTAACATGTTAATATTTTTCAATAAAATTGTTATCTCTAATCCATTAATTATATATGATAGGCTATTGGTGTGTTGGGGCAATATGGCACTGGGGTTGTTGAATGGGATTGATTCAAATCAATAACTTATATATCATCTTCTGGTCAAGATTTCAGATTTTCAATAATCTCGACATTGAGGGGCAACCACAAGGGATTGCCCCTATATACTCTTTATTTTTATATGGAAATTATTGTAGTTGCCCTTAAGATTGAAGCATTCCCACTCAACTACCCCAGTACCCCGTCAAGCAACCTATCAAAAATACAATGTAATAAATTGAAGCACAGAGTTATGCAACACGACATATTCAGGAGTACCCAAAAATAAAATGGAGTATTGGATGGCAAATCGGTGGACAGATGGTGAAAAAGAGGACTTATATCTCATTTCAATGAATTGTGTTGAAGAAATCAACAGACACCGAACACTAGAACCTTCATCTGAAATTATCCAACAGATACACCGTTCTTTTGCCAATTCCTCTCGTGATACAAGATCAATCTTATACCAGCTTGCGGAAATGGGCTTTTTAAAAACAGGCAAAGATACCCACCAAACGGGTCATTTTTTCGTAAATCGTTTGAATCGAAGCGATTTTCTTAGCTTTAAAGTGGCTCCAAAATATAAAAAGTTAACCTTGCTGCAAAGCTCTGCTTTTAATAGCTGCTATGAACAAGAAATATCAAAAACAAGTGATGTTGAAAAATTATGCACAGCAATGTCTCGTTTGTTGGGACTTTCTTCTATCCGTATCAAAAAAGAACTGTTGGAACGAAAGCTAATCCAGCTCAATCTATTTATGAATTATGAATTAGTTTCACCTCTGATTACAAAAGAAAAGGATGAATATTTGAAAATGAAAGCTTTATCTTCTGAACATCAAGAGCGCATCAATATTCTTAGAAATGATGTTTCTTATATCTACGATACGTATTCTAAGAATAACCCGTCAATTACTTATTCAAGTGATGGTACTGGAACGGGTAAGTCCTATAGTGTTATTAATCAATTTATCCAAAAAACCGATGTCAATGCGATTGCTAATGGTCATCGAAATCTATTATTTATTACGCCACAAAAAGCGCAAATCGACATAGACTCAAAACTAATTGAAACTGCTAATAATAAAGGTATCAGGATATTGAGCTTTTTGGCGCGGAATGATATGACTAATATCGAATTTAAAAGCTGGGTCACAGAAGAACTTAATAAGGATGTCTTTAATCGCTGGTTCAAGAAGCTAAACAATGACAACCAATTAAAAGTTCATATTCAGAAATTAGACAAAGCGGTTCGTGACGCGCAGTTTTACAATCTGGAAATACCAAAATCTGAGCAAAGAGGTGAATTTGACGTTGTCGAAGAATATGAGGAACGTAAGGACAAGAATGAAAATAAATTGCAAGCGACTTTGTTAAAACTCGCTGAAACTATTCTCCAACAAAACAAAAATGGTGAATTCATCGCCATTAAAGAGAAATTCAGTGCTGCTACCTACGACAAAGACGGGAAACCCAAAAACAAGGCTGGCATATTGGCTGAAATTATTGACTTCGTGCTTCCCTTTGAGCGAGCCAAACTATCTCCCTGCATCCTTTTAGCCACATCGGACAAGTTCGATTATAAGGTCAACATTGCCGTAAACAACAAAAACGGTAAACCAAGCATCAAATCTTTGCCTTTTGATTACATCATTGGTCAAAAAAAGGAGCCGGAGGGCACAGACGAAGAAGCCCGAACGGCTGATGTCAATGGTAAGCCATTTGCGGAACAGATTGATTTCATCAAACATGACTATTTCATTGCTGATGACAACAACTATTTCCGAAAACACAATATTTCATTCACGCTTATTGTAGATGAAGAACACGTTGCCTATGACAGATTCTTCGATCGAAGCCAGAAAAAGTTGTTTGATGCCAATACTCAGATTGCACATGTTTTTTCGGTAATTAATCGTATTGTACAATCGTTTGAAAGTGCAACCGAGGATAACAAAGATGATTTTGTTTTATATGAGGCGCATGACAAGTTTGTATCTGAGTTAAACAACTTATTCGAGACTACGTGCGATATTTCGAAAGGTGTAACACTTAATCAGATACTGGGCCTATTCTCTAATAATCTAAATCACATCGTTATTGATAGTTCTTAATTGGAGCAAATTATACCTATCAGCAAAAACGTATTCAGCATAACTCCCAAGCGATTTTTCAATGAAGAAGGGCTTAAGAAAATCAGGATAGCTTCTCACGCAAATAACACTGAATGTCGGATCTATTTTAAACGAGAGGGGACAGACACCAACCCAACTATGCATGACATATTGCAAGCCTTGATGTGTGTTTTTGCCGCTTGCTCACATATCAATGATCCTGACTTTAGGAGTATGATCCGTCATGGTGCTGAAAATAGTCAAAATTCTCTGTTAGACAACTTTGTTCGAAAAGCCATTAGTGCGCGCGCCAATGTTGATGCGATGTTTGATCGTGTGGATAACGAGGATTTATACATTGATGAATTTTTTACCTACTTTACACCAAAAGTGGTTTTCTCTATCGAAAAGGTCAACGATCTGTCGTTCAGGTCACCTCAACTACAAAATAAGGTTTATGTGACATTCCGGCTAGACCTATTTGAAGCTTTACCTGAAGTCACCTTGATGAGAGTGCTTCACAACACGACAAATTCCATAGTGTGTCTTAGTGCAACGAGCGGTTTCAAAAACAGTTATAGTGGCAACTACTGTCGGCCTGTCATGCAAAAATATGGCTATGATACCAGAGATAATCTTGATTATTCCCCAATTTACCGCACAAATGATGACGCTGAAAAACTCCAGCAATTGCGTGAATCACGGGAAGCGGCACGAAATGTCAGTATCAAAGAGTTTACTAACACCGAGAAAAACCAGATAACTGACGCGCATAATGAAAAAGACTTCTCGGCTCGTTATTCTTTTTGGTGGGACAATCTACGCAAACATTTCAAAAAGGATGATAACCAGTACCGCATTGATGGATTTAAGCGTCAAATCGAAGCAATGCTTCTAGCCGCTTATGACAATAAGAATACTTTGATATTATCATTAAGTAATCAGTTTGGAAGAGTTGTCAGAGATTTATTTCAAACTAAAGCGGGTAAAGAAATAAATGACTTAAAGATTGTTGATGAGGATAACCAAAAGATTTTTGAGATAAACCCATTCGCTAATGGAATCACACTCAGAGTTATTTTATTTGATGCTGAACTTGCGAAAGATATAAATATTGAAAAGTATTTAAAACTTCACAATGCGAATATTAAAATAGCTTTCATTTCCGCATACCAAAGTGCAGGTACTGGTCTGAATTTGTTTACTCACTATGAAGGAATTGATGAGGACTTTGAACGTTTGGTTTTAGTGAATGGGCCTTTTTACTCAAATATTCTAACCAAAAGTGGTCTCAATAGCATTGAAAACTATGTCCTATTACTCAAGCATTATGCTGACGAAACCAAATCTCGCCAACTGAAAGAGTTCGATGTTAACTTGGTCAACGGCAACAATTACAATATCCTGATGCAAGAACATTCTATGTCTATTCTTAAAGACATAATGCAAGCGATTGGCCGAATTGAGCGGCGCGACACTTATATGGATACAGAGATATTTTTGCCAAGTGACATTATAAACGATATGGCATTGCAACTTTCAAGACTCAAAAGGGAAGGAAACGATTTAGTTTTCCAAAGCATGTCGTTATTGAATCACAAGTTGACAGAATACTGCCTAAACAAA
>JAYQWI020001146.1:0-3234 GCA_035871815.2 Candidatus Parabeggiatoa communis | reverse complement strand
ATTTTAGTGAAACCATTTAAGGAGTCATAATGATTAATGAAACACCTTATCCCCTTCTTGGTGAAGTCGTGCATTTTGTCAGCCATGCCTTTGGTTTAGTTGGTGAAGAAGAGCCTTTGAGCCAACGCTTGAACGGCTTTGCTCACGAATCGGATTTTAATTTGGCAACACACGCTTATTGACGAAGCCTTGTTGATACCGCTACGACGGGTTGATGCGGCTGCGGCGACTCATGTCGAAAATGGGCTAACTCAATTACTGGATGATTATAAAACGATAGCCTTAACGGTACCCGTTGATGTCGCAGATCGTACTACCGTCTTAAGAATTTTGCCTTATGAGCTTTTTATACCCAATACCGTGATTTTCCTAAATCGAACGTGAGCCGATGGTTTGAGCCGATTAACACCACCCCGATTGAAGAAGTGTTATCTTGGTGGATGGCAAGTTTTGGTGTCTCTGAAAATGAATTGCTTGATTTTATCGGCCAGCATTATCTTATAGATGAATCGGCCAGCCGCGATTTGTTAGTCTGTTGGAAAACGGACGAGACTTTGCTTGATCTCCCTTCCTTGCTTGAGCTCAAGATGAACGGCAAACCGGAAATCCGCCATCTCGTTTTTTGGCTGATTTTAGCCAAGGCTTGGCAATACACACTTCAAAGTGTCGCCAAACGGTTTGGATATGAAGCCAGTTGGACGTTTACTGAAATTGTCCACGCGGTTTATAAAGAACAGCTTGCTGAATTTAGGCCAAAACCGGCCGCGGTACGATCCACTTTGATGAAAGAAATCAACGAATTGGACGAATTAGTCTATTTACGCAATGCTTTCCAAAAGCATTGTTTGCGGCCGCTGCGGCAGATTTTTATTGAGACAGCGAGTTTTGATGAAAAACGCGCGCGAGCAACACTTTTGAAAATTGAGACATAAGCGCATCCCAATTTTCTCTATTTTGTAGAACACGGCTGGGGCCGGTATTATGCTTTGTGCGGGGATTATGAAGAAGCGTTAACGCATTATCAAAAAGCGTTTGAACATGCTGTTTATCGTGCTGGAAGGCTGACGCGCCAGATATTAAAAGAATTGCTTGTGTTGGCGGTTTTTCTGGATGACTCTGCCACTATCAAGCATTATTATCGGTGGGGGTGTGTGATGGGTTTATTTTCGGGTTTGGCTGAGATGCCAGAAGTTTCGGAAATCAAAGCGTTGCAAAAAGCTTTTACGAAACTGTTTTCTGTCGGTTAAGGCTCTTATGGCTTGCGCGGGGGATTGCTCCTACAATTACGCCATGATGAGGTAATAAAGCTTTTATTGAAAAAACCGGTAGTCAATTACATCAAGATGCTGTGGGTACGATACTTGTGGATTTGACTAAAGAACCCTTGGACGTTGATTTTATAAATGATGGGATAAAGGAGTGAGAGCAACCCTATGGATTGCCCCTAACTTAATGGCATTGAGTGGTAGGGTGGGTGGGAACGCTGTCGGCAATAAACTCAAGATCAACCCAAAAGCGAATCACCCGCTTGCCCACCATCCTTAGCGTCTTAGCGCGAAGCGTGAGATAAAACTCACGTTTTTTGCGCGTGAAATAATTCAAAGCGTTATCAAGATTATAATAAATTCACTCATTTATATTTGTTATTATATTTGTATTATTACAATAATATTATATATTCATTTCAAAATGACAATAACGGAACGAAATTATTCTTAGAATCGTCATAACATAAAATCAATCACTTACGAATTACTTTGACTGGAAAAAAATAAGCGAAAGTACCGTTACAAAGCATGTTAGTCGTTGATAATTTTTAGATTAAAGGGTACTGACCCCTTTTTAGTGTTGGTTCTCCAATGATACCAAATCCCAAAAATGCACTGCTTAAACGTGCATGGCCCTTCCAATGGGCTTTTATTGAGGTATGATCTGTAAAATCTGATTCAAGTGATTCAGGACGCTTCGGAATTGAGAGATTACGAGTCTCTAATTCTGCTTCAAGTACCTTGTAAGCTAAGTCAGTTAAGGTTCCAGTAGCATGTAAGTCGAGTAGTTCGTCATCCAATTTATTACGATATGCGCGTTGCAACTCGACATACATGGTAACGACTCCACAATTAACGCAAGTATTGGAGATTTTCTGTTCCGTATTACATTGAGGGCAAATCATGTTATTCATTTCTGTAATATCAGGGATTTTAGAAGTTTGGGCAAGTTTTTACACCCCCTGTTTATTCTCAGTATTTCCTTTAGTAATTTTATAGCCATACTTGATTAAAAAGTGCCCAATTATACAAAAGAAGATAGCAGTAAGTCCCCCTGAAATGGCTTCTATATACAGTGCTATATACAGTGATGCCCCAACAAGGGATAGAAGGGATATTATACCAATGATAATATATAAAATACCAATTAAAAGAAAAAAAGCACCTAATAAGCTTAGAAAAATTTTGACCGGAAGTCGCGTGTTTTTGGCTTTTGCAAAGAAGTGGGAACCATAAAAAACTAACAACAATCCAATAACTGAGAAACTCCAGCTTGCACTTGGCGTTTTGGTGGTCACCACCTGAATCATCACCAATATTAATAGTATTCCTAGTAGAATCATAAAAATACCTAAGAGCTTCGGTACAGAAACAACTAAAATACTAAATGTTTTTTGGAAAAATACGATGAATAGTTGTTTTGGTGTCATAGAGGTTTTTCTTATCGCTATTACTGTCCCTATCCCTATCCCTAGCAGTAGTAATATTACCAATGTCATCAGCAAAACCTTTTGAGGACAGATTGTTTGACTCGTTTCCCATCCGTTGTCAACGCGATTTAGCCAATTGATAAGGAACTGATTAGAAGCTGTTAAATGGTTACCTTTTAACGATAGCTCATTCCTTCCAAGAGCGTGGAAGTTCATGAATGAAAGTGGAACGTTTCCGCACAGTGCGTTTTCATGCAGCCGAAGGTGCCTCAATTGTCCCAAGTTGCCAATGGATTCTGGGATAGAGCTACTTAGCTGATTATTGTTTAAATAAAGCCGTTCCAATTGCCTCAAGTTGCCAATGGATTCTGGAATAGAACCACTAAGCTCGTTATTACTCAGATTAAGTTTTTCTAACTGACTCAATTGCTCAATTGATTCTGGAAAATTGCTTAATCGTTTGTTATGCAGATCAAGTTCTGTCACATGCCCATTTTTACATTTAACACCTCCCCAAGAATCACAAGGCGTATTGG
>JAYQWI020001145.1:0-7500 GCA_035871815.2 Candidatus Parabeggiatoa communis | reverse complement strand
GAAATTAGCTATTGGTAATCATGTTAGATGGATTTGGACGCTAACAAATCAACAAAACTATCTTGATGGTTTACAGTTTGAATTTGCTGATAATGTCAGTCAAAAATCGGTAATTATTCAACTGCTCGCTATTGCATCTCGAATTGATATAAGAACGGTATATTGAAGTTCGCGTCGTTTTTTTCTCTGGTTATAACGCCCCAGCATTGAAACATTTTGTGAATATTCCCGCGCTTTAATCCCTTTTTTTAATCTTCCACTAGCAGATCGAAAACGGCCTCAAACCCATTTCCGAGATCAAAGTGGGTGACAAAGTCCTCTCAATTGATGAGAGAACCCAAATCACCAGCTACCAACCCGTCATGGCCGTCATTCAAGGCGAACAGCGATATCAACTCATCAAGATAACGCTAAACTCCGGCGAATCCATCGAAGCCACAGCCGAACACCCTTTTTATATCAAGGGCAAAGGCTGGAATCCTGCCAACAGCCTCAAAGTCGGCCAAGCCTTGCAACTGCACAATGGCAGCACCGTCGTTATCAAGGAAATTGATACCAGCGTGCGCCTTGAAAAGGTGTATAATCTCACCGTCGCCAATACCCATAATTACTTTGTGGGTCAGGATGGGGTGTTGGTGCATAATGCTAATAAAGGAGTATGCCACTCCACTAGAAAGAGAGCGAAGGAGGCTGCCGAACATCCACGCCCAGGAAAGAAAAAACCTCAACCAAAGAAGAATGCTCCTCGACATAAACGTGATGAGTATGATGAGCAACAAAAGTATAAAAATCCCGAAAGACATCCTGATTCTCAATATCCTGAGAATCATTATCATGACGCGGATAAGAGTAAAAGGAAGAATAACATTCATCATACTTTTCCGAAATAGGTTCTAATTTTAATATTGGGAGGGTTTATCAATCTGTGGCATTTGGGTAAGTAGTGAAGCATAAGTTTTCAGGTATTTTAAATTCAATTTCCCCTTACCACCCTTTTTTAAAGGGGATGGATACGTTGGAAAATACCTGTTTATTTATGCCCAGGCACTTATATATTTGCGCCTACTAAAATGCAATTTACGATTGCAGACATTTTGTATGAGCAGAAATGCTAGAATAGTTCGGACAGTTTTTGTAAGTTCTTGTTATTACAACATTTTATATTTTTCACTTAAAATAAAAAAGGCTTAAATTTCAATCAGTTATTGTTTTAAGTGTCCTTAATTTTTAAAAACTGTCCGACCCATTGATGCTATAGACTTTTAAATAATTTCACAAAGGGCAGACACGCAGGTTGGCCTCTGCAACAAAACGTGACATCAATAAATTCAAGGTGCGAACCTGTGTGTTTGTCCTTTTTATGAATTATTTTTATGAACATATTTTCTGCATCATATTTATATGAGAGAAACACTATGAGAAATTTCAAAAAAGAAGATATTGAAAATAACTCAGACAGTTGTGATGAAACTATTCTAAACCAACATTTAGATAAATTTGTAAGTCATTTTATTTTTCCTAATCGTCATGAAAAATGGAAACATCTGTTTATGAAAAACCGTAAACGGTCCTATAAAAACTCTTCAAAACTGGAATCACACCTGACAAAGCAATTTTGCTTTTTAGTGAAAAAAGAGGAGTTGCATATCAATATTGAAACCATGGGAGTTTTCTATAATTTTAGAGATTCCTCTTTCTTTATAAGCTTAAAGGATGCCCTAATACTAGGAGATTATCAAGATGCCATTTTTTCTATAATTCCTGGTGAACTAGCTATCTACTTTTCTCATGAAGGGAGAATTTGGTTATGTAAAAACAAATAGCCAGGTAGGGTGGGTAAGCGGGCGCCACGATCTCTGATTTGAGCAATGATCTAACCGCCCGCTTGCCCACCATTCCATTCAATTTCCCCTCGTCCCCACGCTCCTGCGTGGGAATGCCTATAGCCAGGTAGGGTGGGTAAACGGGCGTCACGATCTCTGATTTTCCCCTCGTTCCCATCGGTCAAAAAGGCAAAAAAGGGGCCAGGCTCGAATTATTTTTAACCTAAAATTCAAATAAAATCGAGCCTGACCCCTTTTTTAGCCACGGACACTGGCTTAATTCGTTTTGGTGCCAGAGACTACGACCCCAAAATCGGTCGTTGGATCGCCCAAGACCCGATTGAACATGCCAGCCAAGACACCAACCTCTACACCTACGTTTACAACGATCCGGTCAATAACATCGATCCATCAGGCCTATTCCTCAACTTTCTAGTAGGCTGTGCGCTAGGTGCCGGTATCGATCTCGTTTGGCAACTGCTGATTGATGGCAAAAGCTTAGCGTGTGTGGATTGGTTAAACGTTGCCATGTCAGCCTTAGAAGGCTGTGGTGGCGGCTTCGGTGCAGGCAAACTCTCAAAATTGCTTAAAAACCTATTCGGCTGCAACAGCTTCACCAAAGACACAGAAGTCCACACCGAAAAAGGCCTCAAACCCATTTCCGAGATCAAAGTGGGTGACAAAGTCCTCTCAATTGATGAGAGAACCCAAATCACAAGCGAAGAACCCGTCATGGCCGTCATTCAAGGCGAGCAGCGGTATCAACTCATCAAGATAACGCTGGATTCTGGCGAATCCATCGAAGCCACAGCCGAACACCCTTTTTATATCAAGGGCAAAGGCTGGAATCCTGCCAACAGCCTGAAAGTCGGCCAAGCCTTGCAATTGCACAATGGCAGCACCGTCGTTATCAAGGAAATTGATACCAGCGTGCGCCTTGAAAAGGTGTATAATCTCACCGTGGCCAATATCCATAATTACTTTGTGGGTCAGGATGGGGTGTTGGTGCATAATTGCAAAAGAGCTAGAAGAAATGCACATCTTGCTGGCCAAAAACATCCTGTGACTGATATCCCATTTTATAAAGAGGGATATCCTGATTTTTCCAGCATATCAGAGAAGGATGTTCAAATAAACTTTACTGGAAATCGTTCTCAAGACTTTAGAGAGGCTAATAAAGTCGCTGGTTTTAGTAAAACGCCTGACGGTTAGACTTGGCATCATCAGGACAGTAAAACCATGTAACTGATACCGAGAGACATTCACGCTAAAACGGGTCATGATGGTGGTTTTTCTGGAAAATAATGTGATATTTATTTGATTATCATAAAAAAAATCAGTGATAATCGGTATGAACAATTAAATCAATGTTCTCTTTTTAAAATAGGCTTGTCATGATTATCACTGATTTTAGGCATATCCAAAAAATAAATTATCCCAATCGATTTTGTAGGGTGGATAACGGTTTTTTAAAGCCTAGCATTCTTTTCACCCGACACTCGCTGGCATTTATTTGGGTTGGGATAATTAATTATTTTTTATGACTTCCTTATTCCACGACAATCACACACACAGGAAGACGACTTATGCTTATAAAAATAGAAGAACCGGGTAGTCAAATAACACTCAACGACGTGAAAAAACTTGAAAAAGAATTGGAGATTTCACTTCCAAAACAATATGTTGATTTTTTAGTTCATTATAATGGTGGCCTTCCCATTCAAAATTATTATCCCGTTGAAGAACATCAAGAGAATATCTTGGAAATGCAAGTTTTTTTTGGTATTAAACGAAAAATTGAATCAAGTTGTTTGGATTGGAATTTTCATGAATATAAGGGTTATATTCCAAATCACTTATTTCCAATCGGTTGTAGTTCCGGAAATGATTTAATTTGTCTGTCGTTGTCTGGGAAAGATAAAGGCGCTGTGCTTTTTTGGGACTTAATGGATGAAGCTGAACAATCGAGTTATTCAAATGTTTATAAAATAGCTAATAGCTTTTCAGAGTTTTTAATGTGTTTGTGTGAATTTGAAGATTAATTTTTTGTTTTAATGTTCCAATGTTTTTATCAATGATGCCCTTGTGCCTAAAAGAGGTTTGTGATTTATTGAAACTTAGCCCTGATGAATATGGTGAGATCATATAATATCAATGAAACTCCACAGGTACCCGTTGAGTTTGATTCAGTGGATTTGCAATTATGCTGTTTGGATGAAATAGTTGTCTTTGTCTTCAGCGGTAAGTACTTTCGCCAAAAATTTTCAGGTATTTTAATAGAAGCAAGGTTTATTTGTAATTAGAGACGCGAAGCATCGCGTCTCTACAATTCGCGGTTTCGTTTCGACGCGATGCATCGCGTCTCTTTGCGGTAAAATACCTGTTTATTTGTGGTTCAGTACTTAGTTGTAATGAATAGCTAATGTCGTTTCTATTCAAATGTCGGGTGCGTTAAACTTCGATTAACGAGGCTTAACACACCTTTTTTTTCGTATCAAACAAGGTAATTTTGTTACTCCATTTCGCAAACTAAAGTTTGCACGCCATCTCGCAAATTAAATAAAGTTGGAACGTTTACCGCAGCGTTTTAAGAATTGAGTTTTAGGATTGATTCGCATTTGTACTGAAAGACAAATCGGGAAATGTTATATATTGGGTTAGTCACTACCAGCTTATTTGAGCGTTAAGGTTTTGAATTCATAAACTGCCCTAATTCTTGATCATATTCACCAATATGAACCGTTAACCATTCCACTATCTCTTGTTGAATTTGTAAGGCTAAATATAAATTGCCGCCTTTCTTTTGGTAATTTTTCTTGATGTGATTAACCGTTTCTATAAATTCGACATGGTGTGCCTTATGAAGAGCAGAGTTGGGATAATGACACTGCTCCATCTGCATTTCTTCAAGTTGAAAATGGGTACTGATATAACTCTCTAAAAAGTTAACGATTTCATCCACTTCTTCTTCCGTTTTACCCGTGCCTATGGACATAATCAAGTTTTTGATCCTGATAAATAATTCTTTATGTTGTTGATCAATGACAGGATCATTGATATGTAAATGAGGCCCCCATTCGACGATTTTGGCCATTTCCTCCCAATTCGTACTGTAGTCGAGTTTTAAAAAATTTTGACAACGTTGGAGATAAACTTCGGCCGCAACATCATGCGAATTTTTTCGCAAACAGTTTTGCATTAAGGTTTCTACTTCGCAAAATTTGTGCTCTTGATAGAGATGAACCGCTTTTTCAAAGTGATTAAGGGTTGCTAATTTAGCGTCTCGAATTTCTTTTATATCCCCATCAAAAACTTCAAAAATGTTGACACGTTCTGTTCTGCCTTTTACTTTTATTTTCTCCAAAAAACGAATGGCGTATTCTTGAGGGTTGCGTAAGTTATTAAACGTATTTTGACTGATGATCAGCGTGTTTTTATAAGTCTTGGTTGTGCCTTCAAGACGTGAAGCGAGGTTCACGGCATCACTAATGACTGTGCATTGCAACCTATTTTCTTCTCCTATGATGCCTAACATCAATTTGCCCGTGTTGAGCCCAATACCGATTTTAATCGGCGCTTGTGCCTTGGCTTTTTGAATATCATTCAAAAAATCAAGCATTTGTAGCATGACGATGGAGGCTTTGAGTGCATCATCTGCATTGATAAACAAAGCCATAATGGCATCGCCAATATATTTATCAATAAAACCGTTATATTCACGGATAATGGGACACATTTCCTTGAGGTAGGCGTTAATAAAGTTGAAATTTTCTTGAGGCGACATTCTTTCCGATAAGGCGGTAAAAGAACGGATATCGACAAATTGCACTGTCATGTTCATTTCGAGATTGTTACCCAGTTGAATGTCAACAATCTGCTCCTTTTTCAGCAATTGTAAAAATTCATTAGGCACAAAACGGGCGTATGCTTCATTCGTTTCCCTTAATATGGCTTCTGAACGCTTGATAGAATAAAGCATCAACATCATGGCACTTGATAGCTGCCCCGTTTCATCTCTGGAATTGACTTTAAGGCTTATGTTTCTGTTACCCGATGAAATTTGATTAGCCATATTAACCAGGTTTTTTAATGGCTTTGTGATACCGCATGCGAAAAAATAGGACAACGATAGGGTAGATAAAATCGTTATGCCTGTGATAATTAAAGACAGTATAAAAGTCGATTGTGCCTCTTTTTTCAAGGTTTCAGCAGACACTTTTAAATCAGTTGCAAAGTTGTTTTCTAGGATTCTGAACAGGTTGATTTTTCCCGTTGCCATCTTCCACCAATAAGTGGGTTCGATGTCCAAACGGCTACCCGTTAATAACTGATTTAATGCTTTAATGACGGGGGCATCATCTATTTTGAGAATGGGATCAATTTCATCTACACTCTTATTTTGATCTTTCAGCTCAATAGTCTTGACTAAATACTGTTTGTAAGTATTAAAAGTATTTTCAATGATTTCAATATGTTCAATTTCAGCTTGTGAAATGTAGGGTAGGTTTTTATAGATATTCAAAATCGTAAAGGCGCTATTATATTGCTGATGAAAAGCATCAAGATATTTTGATTCTCCCCACAGAATATAATTGTTCAATTGATAAATTAAGCCACCATAGCCTATATGAGCATATAAACTACTAATAAATTGAAATTTAACTGATTTTTTGAAAGCCAAGGTTCTTATTTTTTCAACATGATTCACAAAATCGCCTTGCATCGTTTTATAATAAAGTGCTTTTTGTTTGGCGGTAGCAAAGAAAAGAAAATTATTGATATAGACTTCTTGAGCGCCTACCTGCAAAACAAATGTTTTATACATACCTGGCGCAAAATGACTTTGACTGAAGGCATTGTTTAGAGTCGCTCTTTCAAGACCCGCTTTTTCTTTAGCTTGCAGGAGATTGACATAAGCCACTACCCTATTAGACAGTTCGGCATGGCTAATGATTTTAGAGAGGTAGTTAATACCTATCAAAAGCGAATTGACAATCGTGTTGTAATATGAAATTTGTGTTTCTACGGAAAACTTCAAATCATCAATTAATTTTCTTCTATTTTTAATGCTATCCAGTTCGGCAAAAATAATATCCAGCATGTCCTGAATTTCATTACTAAAAGCTTTGAAATTGAAATCTTTAACAAAATATTCTAGTTCTGTTATCGATTTATCAGTATTAACTCGTTGCCTCTGAAGTTCTTTAGAAAATTTGACACCTTGACTGCCGAGAAAGCCGGCCGACATGCCTCTTTCTTTTTGTAGCTCGTGGATCAATGAACTTGATTTGACTGTCAACTCTGATAATTCTTGCAATAAGTTCATTTCATGAACGATATCGCGTTTTTCCAAGGTGAGCGCAATGGTGAAGTAAATCAGTCCAACAATGGGAATGACGACCATTAAAGCCAGTTTCTGATTGATTTTAATATCTTTTAACATAATTCTTTATTTTGTTAGTTTATTTTGTTTGCTGAAAGGGCAACCACAAGGGGGGATTGTCCCCCCCTACATCGTAGCCCCAGTTTTCCAATGCTATGGGGATTTGAGAACAACATTTTAAACGTCATTTTCATTGATTTTCAAAAAACGTTGACAGCGTTGGATATAAACTTTTGCTGCGGCATCATCAGGATTGCTATGCAAACACGTTTGCAGAAGCGTCAAAGCTTGGCT
>JAYQWI020001144.1:0-3213 GCA_035871815.2 Candidatus Parabeggiatoa communis | reverse complement strand
CGGGTGCGAAATCGTGTTTAGAAAATCACGAAAACAAGCGTGATTGAGCAAAAGACGTTCTATAGTTCAATTTTTTATGAACATTATTAAGGCGTGACGAGGAATTTGTGTTGAGTTGAATTTGAGTTGAATTTGAGTTGAATTTGAGTTGAATTTGCGTTGAATTTGACTGGCCTATTTTTTTAACTCTTTGAAATTTTAACTCTTTTTTAATTGGCACAGAGATTGCTTTTTAATCAGGGGCAAAGTTCACACATTGCGACTTGCCAATCTGAAAACTTGATTGATGAGTTATAGGCTGTTCCGATGGTGGGCCGCGCCTCAATGCCATATCGTGCAGGCACCCATACCCCGAGCTAATCCCACATATTCAAGGGCTGTAGGGGGAACCAGCACATTCACACCATTTTTAAAGGAGAAATAAGATGCCCGTAGAGGGAAAAGAATTAATGCTTCATATCGTCTATCAAGACGACGGCCTACCCTATGAAGTACAAGAACCACAAGGCAGTACCACAGTCTACGATCTACAATATGCTCAAAGCGAACAGTGCAACGATGCTACCCACCGTACCGTTGACGGTTCGACTTTCGCGCATTCCCATATACTTTACGATCTGCCAGAAGACGGGGTTATAGAAAGTGGCGGCCAATACATCCCAGTAACCGCCAATGTGGCTAATATCAACCCATATTGGGAATTTGAGGGGGATAAACCACCTGCGGGCCAATTTGCACCTTCTAAAGGTTATCGTAAAATTAAAGAAGTCAATGTCAAATATAACTGTGTGGCACATGCCTTAGGGTACACAACAGCTTGGATTGAACCAGGAGACAAAGATCAGATACTCTCCAAAGATTATACCCAAATCGATAGGGATCTGATGGAAGATGGCAAACAGTATGTTTTATGTGGTTCTACTCACTGCGTACAGATCGTACAAGTCAACAAAACACAAGATGCCTACACCCTCAACGAAAAGAATGCTGAGAGTGGTGTTTATGAGAAAACCTACACACGCGCCCAATTGGACGAACAGTTCTCCGAAATGGCATATAATGTGTACAAGAAAAAGTGATTTTCAAAATCGCAAAATCAATTTTGCACTCCAGCCGCATTATACGCATTTTTGATTGATCTACTGATTATACCGATTTCTTAAATGCTTGATTTCATTTGCGCCTTTAGCGCCTTTAGCGTTTTTTTTTAATCAACGTAAGAGACGCTAAAGACGCTATTTAAATCGGAATAATGTCTTATCTATATCAGCTTTGCAATAAGTCGATTTTATAGAAAGTGAATGGTGGGTTCGCTAAGTGATGCGGGATAATAAAATCCCTTAAATCAGGGCACTAAGCGATCCCACCCTACAAGAATGCCAAATTTTGATTGGGGTGAGTACAACTCACCCTTGATAAAGCCCTGCCAAGGGAAACTCATTCAGAAAAGCCTTTCGCAAGGATTTGATTTCCCAGTTTTCTGGCGCAATATCCTTACCTGAAAATAAACCCATCACACAAGCCCACCGATAATAACGGTTGATAATGCTGGGTTCGTCCAAAAAAACCGCTAACATCAGCAATTCTCTCAAAATCTCGCGCAAAAAAGGCCCAGCCCGATAAACGCCGTGTTCAACCGCCTTTTGATAATGCTTGAAGGCCGCCTCATAATCCGCACACAACGCATAATACCGCCCCCAACCCTGTTCTACCCGATATCGAAAATGCGGGAAAAGCGCATGTTGCTCTATTCTCTTCAGTGTCGCGTGCGCTCGTTTTTGATCGCCAGCGACTTTCTCTTGTGTCAGTGAAATTTCGCTCAACGGCCACAACCAATGCTTTTTAAAAGAATCGCGTAAATCAGACATATTGTCTAATTCATTGATTTCGCTCAGCAAAGTCGCTTGCACATCGGCCGGTTCAGGCCGAAATCCCGTTAGCTGTTCTTGATAAACCGCCTGGACAATTTCAGTAAACGACCAGGTGGCTTCATATCCAAACCGTTTGCCCACACTTTGGAGCGTGTATTCCCATGCCTTGGCAAAAATCAGCCACAAAACGAGATGGCGGATTTCGGGTTTGCCGGCCACTTTGAAATCAAGCAAGGAATGGATATCGAGTAAGGTGTGATCCTTTTGCCAACAAGTCAATAAATCACGACTCTCGGTTTCATCGATGTCATAGTGATGGCCGATCAAATCAACCCATTCTTGTTCAGACACACCATGATGAAGCCGCCACCATGACAAGACTTCTTCAATCGCTGTGGTGTCAATCGGCTCAAACCATCGGCTCACATCTGGCGAAACGGGCAACTGATTGAGGAAAAGCAGGGTACGGGGTATAAAAAGTTCATAAGGTAAAATCCTTAACAAGGTGCTGCGATCTGCGACATCCTCAGGCACGGTTAAGACAAGGGTTTTGTAATCCTCCAACAATTGAGTCAGCCAATTTTCGACCAGAATCGCTGCGGCAGGATCAACCCGTCGTAACGGTATTAACAAGGCCTCCTCAATCAGCCTGTTCGCTGTTGCCAGGTTAAAATCAGAATCCTGGGCAAAACGATTCAAGCGTTGACTCAACTGATCCTCATCGTCAAATAAACCAAAGGCATGGGTGACAAAATGCACGACTTCGCCAAGACGGGGATAAGGGGTTTCGTTAATCATCATTGCTCCTCAAAGGGTTTGACTAAAAGGTGAACTTTTAGCTTATTAAGACATAAAACCATCTTGGTAAGCTTATTAAACTCTTTTTCAAGTAGAGGTTATGTTAACGACTTGATTTATAACAGAATAAAAATTTATTTCACTTTTTAAGCCTAAATCAGATTGGCGTGATTTTCCGGATTTTCTTCACTAAATAGAATATTAAAGCTTTTGTAATGAGCGCGATTTGAAATTGAGGCCAAAATTTTGAGTTATCGTAAAAAGTACAATCCATTTTGGTGCGAAAAGAATTTTAGGCTTTAGCCAACCGTAATGAGCGCGATTTGAAATTGAGGCTAAAATTTCGAGTTATAGCGTTTCCCGATTGAATGAAGTACAAATTTGATTGTCGTTGCAAATTTATTTTGCGGTTTTTTTCGTTGCAAATTTATTTTGCGGTTTTTTTCGTTCCAAATTTATTTTGCGGTTTTTTTCGTTCCAAATTTATTTTGCGGTTTTTTTCGTTCCAAATTTATTTTGCGGTTTTTTTCGTTCCAAATTTATT
>JAYQWI020001143.1:0-4023 GCA_035871815.2 Candidatus Parabeggiatoa communis | reverse complement strand
CCCTAAACTAGACTGGGGCACATTTCTAAAAAAAGGTTATTATCAATCTGGGTTGAGTTGTACTGACTTAATTAAGTGCCGCTCCCATGTACACTAGTCGTGAAGGCCCGATTTTCGCTCCAAATTTATTTTGCTGCTCTTTCCGTTCCAAATTTATTTTGCTTTGGCGCGATTGAGATTGATAATGACCCTTTTTTTGGGAATGCGCCCAATTCAAACTAAAGTTTGAACTCCTTTTTAAACTAAAGTTGGAACGAAAACAAAAAAAAGTGACAATCAGTAAAATCCTTTCATCAATAATTGGCTTTGATTTGAAAATAAAAAAGGTAAACTCATGACAAACGAAGAAATACTTCTTCAAGCCATTCTTGAACAACCGGCTGTCCAAAAAGGGATAACTTATCTTGATCTTTCCGAAAAAGGTTTGACGGCTTTGCCGCCTGCCATTGGACAACTGAGCAATTTGACTGAATTGAAGTTATGGGGAAATCAATTAACTGAATTGCCTCCTGAAATCGCTCAACTGACTCAACTGACAAAGTTAAACATTGCCAGAAATCAATTGAGAACTTTGCCATCGGAAATAGCTAAGCTGACCAATCTGAGAATACTGCAACTTGGACATAATCCACTGACAAAATTGCCGCCAGAAATCGCTCAATTAACTTGTTTGACAGAACTACTTATCAATGATACTCAATTAACTTCTTTACCTCCAGAAATCGGTAGTTTTACTCAATTAATCTATCTTTCCCTTAGTGGTAGTCAATTGACATCATTACCAGCGGAAATCGGTCAACTGACTCATTTAACAGAACTTTCCGGTTCGAGAAATCAACTCACAAAATTGCCCCCTGAAATCGGTCAATTGACTCATCTTACCACCTTGTCTATTGAAGTGAATCAAATAACAAGATTACCTCCTGAAATCGGTCAGCTCACTCATCTCAAAAAGCTGAATATTGCGGTAAATAGATTGAAAGAGTTGCCTCCTGAAATGGGTCAATTAACCAAGCTCGAATGGATAGAACTGTCTAGAAATCCAATCAATTCTCCACCACTTGCTATTCTTGCACAAGGCACCAAAGCCATTTTAGCCTACCTTCAAGCACAACTAAAGGAACACCAAAAACAATGGATTTCCAAACTCATCGTTGTTGGCGAAGGCGGTGTTGGTAAAACGTCATTATTACGGGTGCTGCGTGGTGAAACATTTAATTCTGAAGAATCAACCACGCATGGCATTGAAACCAAAACACTGAAAATGGCACATCCAAGTGAGGAAGATGTCATCATGCAACTCAATACTTGGGATTTTGGTGGACAGGAAATTTATCACGCCACTCATCAGTTTTTTCTCAGTAACCGTTCCTTGTTTCTATTAGCTTGGCAGGCACGCTTGGGTTTTGAGGCGAGTAAACTCTATTATTGGTTGGACACACTGACTGCTCTTGCGCCCGATTCGCCCGTGTTGCTGGTTGCCACCCATATTGATGAACGTGACGCTGATTTACCTATCGCCGAGTTGTGCCAACGCTATCCCCAAATCATCGGACAGTGTGAAATCAGTAGTAAAACGGGTCAAGGTTTTGAAGCGCTGCGCCAAAACATTATACAGGCTGCCGCTGAATTACCTTTAATGGGTGAAATCTGGCCTTCGACTTGGCTAAAAGGGGCTAATGCTATTCGCGCCTGCACGGAAAACGAGAACACTCCTCAAGCTTTACGGAAACTGATGACAGAACAAGGCATTGATGTCAGCCAACAGCCGATCTTGATTCAATGGCTACATGACTTGGGCGACATCCTGTACTTTCAGGATAATGACGAACTTGATGACATTGTTATCCTCAATCCTCAATGGCTCAGTGAATATATCAGTCAAGTCTTGGAGAGTGAAGACGTTATCAAGAGCGGTGGCCTCTTCAGCCGTGCTGAAATGAAACGACTTTGGCACGATTTGACACCTACCATGCGTGAGCATTTCCTACGCTTGATGGAACGCTTTGACTTGTCTTATCGCGATGAAAGCCGCGAAATCAGTCTCGTCGTGGAACGTCTGCCCCACACGCCACCTGATTATCAAGAAAAATGGGAGGCCATCAAAGCAATTGAGAATAGCAAAGAAATTAAGATCACTTTTAAACTCAATACTCTACCTTCGGGGATTCCGACTTGGTTTATTGCCCGTGTCCACCGCTTTTCGACTAACACTCATTGGCGGAATGGGGCCTTGTTTGCTTATGACAATCATTTGGCTTTGGTGCAAGCATTCCCACAAGACAACTCGGTGCAATTAAGCGTCCGTGGGCCAAATCCACAAAATTTCTTTGCCTTGCTCAAGGATGGCCTTGAATTAACTTTAGCACGATTCCCCGGCCTCAAAATTGAACGCAAAATTCCCTGTTTAGGTCATAATGGACAATTCTGCGCCCACGAATTTGATTATGAACAATTACAGAAACGCAAAAAAACAACGATTGAATGTCCCCAAGCAGAAGAAGAGGTGTCCGTTACTGAACTCCTTTATGGTTGGGATTCGCGCACCCAAAATGACGTATTGGCTCGCCTTGACAAATTAGGGAAGGGCCAAAATCAGATTTTAGCGGGCCAAGATAAAATTGTTTCTGAATTGAATAACTTACGCGAACTGACGCAACGTGAATTTACCAATGCTTTTCGCCGCGAACAAGCCAGTATTGATGCCCATTGTCCCAATGTGTTTGTCTTGCGTCCGTGTGAAGGCAAAAAATGGCTTAAAGCCATTGCTGGGCAAACCTTAGAATTACAACTTTATTGCCAAGCCCCAGGCTGTTGGCATCCGACGCTGGAGGGCGGTTTATATAAAATTGAAGAGTCGGCTGAATGGTTAAAAACGATAGCCCCGTATTTGAGCAAGTTAGTCGGTGTTTTGAAATATGCGGCACCACTGATTGGGCCTTGGTTGGGCAATTTCTATCCTGAAGACTACAAAGAATTCTTTCAGCAGGATATTGCATTGATGACAACATTGATTAACAAGTTGCCTGATATCCAAGACGCTGACAGCTTAACGTTAGCAGATAGCACAGAACTTCAACGTCTTCAAGGTGCCGCTTTACGAGCGTTGCGTCATTTCTTAGAGCAAAAGGATCCGCAACGAGATTGGGGTGATTTGAAAAAGGTTTTAACACCTGAAGGACATTATTTTTGGTTATGTGAGTATCATGCGCGGGAGTATCAAAAATAACAATTAAAAGTCGGTGTCTCTTATGCCAGCAATCCAATATTGGTCAAATTTATGGAAAACTTACGTTATATTGATCATTTGGGTAGAGGCTTACCGATGGTTTATAGCGTTTCCCAATTGAATGAACCGAAGGTCAGCGAAGCTAAGTACAAATTATTTTCGTTCCAAATTTATTTTGCGGCCTGATTTTCGTTCCAAATTTATTTTGCGGCCTGATTTTCGTTCCAAATTTATTTTGCGGCCTGATTTTCGTTCCAAATTTATTTTGCGGCCTGATTTTCGTTCCAAATTTATTTTGCGGTTCGATTTTCTTGATATAACTGTGCTTTATTCAATCGGGAAACGCTATATCCAGAAATACGAAAATTAGGACAAAATGTTGTTTTCAAAGAAATCGGGGAAGAATTTAGAGTCATTGCTTAATATTAACGTGTTTATCTTCATTGTCGCAATCTCTGCACGGGTTGAGAGTGAACCGTTCCCAAGTTTTGAACTTTGGTTTCTCAAAATTTATTTATCTGAACATTGATGAACATTTTAACATTTTTAAATCCTCAAATGACAACTAACCCAATCAAGTCGTCGCTATGAAAAAGTTGATATACTTTTTTGCTTTGCGCCTTTGCGACTTTGCGTGAGATAAATTTATAAAAATTGATACTATTTCTCTAATGCCCAAAATATGAAAACACGCCCTATTTTTATTAGCCACGCCACGCCAGATGATGATTTCGTTAAACAGTTACGCTTAGAGTTGGAACATTTAGGTTTGACGGTTTGGGTGGATTCACGCG
>JAYQWI020001142.1:0-11244 GCA_035871815.2 Candidatus Parabeggiatoa communis | reverse complement strand
GATATTGTTCACTCTACACCTGATTGAGTCATGATGCTTGTTTCCATATTGAGTGTAATAAATGAGGTATTTATATAAATAAAATGGCCACCCAACAACTGACTTTAGAGTTACCGGAAAAAATATTTCACCAATTTGCTCGAATTGCGAAAATGACTCATCAATCCATTGAATCATTAGTCATTCAAAGTATTTCTAGTAACTTACCCCCCAACAGTAGAAAATGCACCTTTGGAAATGCAAGCGGGTTTACAAGCGATGCAAACATTTTCAATTGAAGAATTGCTCAAAATCGCGCAGAGTCAAGTGCCAACAACGCAACAACAACGCCATTTAGCTTTACTAGAAGATCAGCAACAAAGCGATTCAATGGCCCCTGATGAACGTCAAGAATTGAGAAAATTGGGTATAGCTGCGGATCAAATCATGTTAAAAAAAGCTTATGCTTGGGCATTGTTACGTTGGCGTGGCTATCGCATACCCACATTAGATGAATTACCCTTAACCTAATTATGTCATCCATTATACAATTATACAGATTAAATTTATGTGTTTGATTTTATTCATTTTTAATAAAAAAATTGTATAAACTCTATTGACTAAAAGGAGTGTATTCATGCACAAAACTATCGTTTCTAAATTGGAATTTCTGATTTTTTTATCATTGGCATTGGGCACGACAATGGCGTTCGCTCTCAATGTGTCTCCCACCGCAGAGGAAAAGCGGTTATATGAGCTTGTCAATGCCTATCGGGCAGAAAATGGATTACCAGCGATCCCTTTTTCAAATTCGCTGACTTATGTTGCTCAAACTCATGTCAAGGATTTGCAAAATCATCCGCCTAGCGGCACTTGTAATATGCATAGTTGGTCGTCTAACGGAGCATGGTCATCTTGTTGTTACACCTCAGATCATGCACAAGCACAATGTATGTGGGATAAACCGCGTGAATTAACTCCTTATCCTGGCAATGGTTATGAAAATGCTTATGGTGGTTCAAGCGGCTACATTGCTACGGCTCAAGGGGCTTTGGCAGGATGGAAAAACAGTAGCGGACATAATGCTGTTATTCTTAATCAAAACACTTGGAATAATGTGACATGGCAGGCCTTAGGCGTTGGCATTTACCAAAGTTATGCGGTGTTATGGTTTGGTAAAGAAGTGGACCCAATTGGAGCTCCAAATAATAGTACGACACAAGATGGCCAAGCAACGGGCGGAACTATACCGACTGTTCAAGAGGGTTTAACTTGGCAAACTTCAAAGGCCAATGCGATTTCTCTTGCTCAACGCGATGGTAAATTGATCTTACTTGTGGCTGGACGTGATACTTGCGGGAATACGAATCATACACGCGATACTTTGGTTAAAACCACATCGCCCCCCATTAACACACTACTTCAAGAGCGTTTTGTACTTTGGTATGCTAATGTTGATTCCAGTTCTGAATACTCTGCTTATAGTCAGGGATTAGGGAGTTATACCTTACCCTTAATCGCGACTATTGATCCCAATGACAGCGATAATTATCTTGATAGAACGACGAATGTTCAAGAACCCAACGCATTTTATGCTCGATTAGAACAATTAACTCAAGCACCTCTTGCTAAATTCACGGTTTCTCAGCAACAGGGGCAAGTCCCGCTCTCTATCACTTTAGATGCCAGTGATTCTTTAGATCGTGATGGCTCAATTGTGGATTATCGTTGGACATTTGGTGATGGGCAAGGTACTAATGGCCCGATTGTTTCAGCCCAACATACTTTCGTAACAGCGGGTACTTACAGCGTGACGCTTATTGTGACTGATAACGCGGGTTTGACTCATCGTGCGTTCAAAACAATTACGGTGACTGATCAGAATCATCAGAATCAAGTTGATGACACTGTTAATGACAGTAGTGCTGGTGGATGCACTTTGGGAAAGGGTGACGCAACGTTCGATCCCTTATTTCCTTTTATGCTGATCATGTCGTTGTGGTATTGGTATCGCCGTCGTTCAAGCGTGATTAAGTGAAGAAGGTATGGGATTGGCAATTTGGAGTGGCGCTACTGGCCGCTCCGATTGTCTGGTTTTTTTTATCACGGGTATTACCAACAACCCCAAATTTAGTCTGGCCATTATACGCGCCAAGTCAATTTTTGATATTCGTTGTGGTTTATCCTATCGTTGAAGAATTGGCCTTTCGAGGCTGGCTTCAAAGTCTGCTTTATGCCTCTCCCTTTGGCCGCAGAAAATTTGCACAACTCTCTGTGGCTAATGTCATAACTAGCCTGTTGTTTACGGCCTGCCATTTTTTATATCACCCCCCTTTATGGGCCCTCCTAGTCTTAATTCCCTCTTTATTGTTTGGTTATTTTAGAGATCAATATGATAGTGTAAAATATCCCCTTTTTTTACATATTTTTTATAATAGTGGCTATTATTGGCTGTTCAGTACGATATGAAAAAGTCTGAGTTTCATAAAAATAATTTCACACCAAGCCCTCATTTTCTGAAAATCTATATAACACTGTACCCATTTGTTTTGATTTTGTATTAAACTGAACTATAGTTATTTGAGCAAAGCGTTTATAAATTGAGCCATATTGCCGATTTCAATAATCGACAGTCTCTATAAATTCAATAGGTTATAGATTGATGTGCTAAATAGAATGCTCACCGCTTATCCTTTGGGCAACCACAAGGGATTGCCCCGACATCACCGATCACAATCATCACTCATCATCATAAGGTAATGATTATGAATAAACACAGCTATTATGTGCAATTGAATTGCATTATTTTGATTGTTTTGACTTTTTTGGCATTACCCCGGTTGGTATTGGCTGGCAATTTGAGGATTGAACCGGCTGCACCGATTATCGCAGTGGGGGAGTCTATTCCCTTATCTGTGTTAGGGGCCAAAGGGGAAATAACATGGCAGCCGCCGCAAGGGGGTGACATTCGGATTTTAAACAAAAATAGTGCCCTTTATACGGCACCGAATGAAGTGGGTCAATATTATGTGTCTGTATTAGAGATGAATGGTTCAAATAAGCCTACTATATTGGCACAAATTCAGGTGACAGTTTACCCAAAAGAGTCGGCAAGACTTGCTTTCTCACGAGAAAAAAGTGTGTGGGAAGTGTTTACTAATCGAAGCACGATTAGTGGTATTGCTTTATCGGAGGATGGAGAAACACTTTGGGTGAGCTCTCAAGGTGGACTTGAAAAACGTGATGCCACCACGGGACTAGTCATAAAACGGTTTACGAATTTAGATGGCCTACCCGATAATTTTGTTTCTGATATTGTTACTGATGGTCAAGGGGGGCTCTGGATAGGCACCGCTTTTGGCGGGATCGCTCATCTCAATAGCCACGGTCAATGGCAAGTATTTGACAGCGAAAATTCCGATTTACCTGATAATAGTATCAATGCCCTTGTTAATGATGGCAAGGGTGGGGTGTGGATAGCAAGTGGACTGCCTTTGAACGAAGAGATGGTCAATTCTGTTGCTGATCAGTTTTTTAATGGGGGCGACCTTTTGGGACTTAATCTCACTAATAAGTTGCTTTCTAACGTTTTTGATGAAAATGGATTATTTGATGACATTTTGGGGCCCAGTGAAACACCTGTAACTGAGCCTACCGTAACGCCTCCATCAACCCATATTGTTGATAGTAGTGAAACGAGTTCCTCTAACCCTAATGATCCATTGAGCTGTCTTTTTAATTCTGACGATCCTTTGAGTATTTTTGACAGCGGTAGCGAGAGTGATTTATGGAATTGTGTTTTGGAATCAATCAGTTTTAATAGCCGGATTCCTGACAAAAATAACAATGAACGGAAACGAACTCGCTCTGACGATTTATTGACTGGGGTAGATGATTTCATTGGGAGCAATGATTTCGATTTAATTGATATTTTATGTGGTAATAATCTACTCAGTAGTCTTTTGAAACCGCTATTTTTTAGCGGTAGCGCAGGTGGTTTGGCTCATCTCAGTGCTGAGGGCAAGTGGACGGTTTATCATACCGGTAACTCTCCTTTGCCGGATAATATTATCAGTGATATTAAAAGTGATGGCCAAGGAGGGCTGTGGATAGGCACTTATCGTGAGGGTTTAGTTCATTTGACGGTTAATGGTGAATGGAAAAGTTATAATACGACTAATTCTAAGTTACCGGATAATTTTATTAATGCCATTTTTGCTGATCATCAAGGTGACTTGTGGATAGGAACAGCTTGTCAAGGTTTGGCTCACCTCAGTCAGCTTGGAAAATGGAAAGTGTTTAATCCTGATAAATTTGGCTTAGCCAAAACGGTCAGTGATCCGGTCAGTGATGGCAAAGGTGGCGTATGGTTTGGAACACAGAACGTTTTGTCTAAAACAGGTGCTCTAGTCCATCTGAATAGTCAAGGCGACACACGGATTTTTAACACCGCTAATTCGGATTTGCCAAATGATGCTGTTTTGGTTCTGAGAAGCGATGGCCATAATGGATTGTGGATTGGTACTCAAGATGGCCTGGCTCACTTGAACAGTCAAGGTAACTGGCAGGTGTTTAATAGCAGTCAATTAGGCGCGTCAAATGTCTCTAAGACGACTTTATCAGATAACTTTACTCGTACTATTGTGAAAGATGAGCAGGGCGGCTTGTGGATAGGAACGGGTAGTGTTCTTAATAATAATGGTGGCTTGGTTTACTTTAATGGACATAATGAATGGACTATTTACAATGTCGATAATTCTAAATTGCCCCATAATGATGTTTGGGCACTGGCAATCGATAATCGTGATGGATTGTGGATAGGTACTCTTAAAGGCGGGTTAGCCTATCGAAACGCCCTTGGTGAATGGACAATTTACAACACCAGTAATTCTGACTTACCTAACAATAGCGTATTGGGTTTGTTGTACGATGATATCAATCAGGGTATCTGGATAGGCACCGGAATGGGATTGGCCTATTTAACGCCTGATGGAAAATGGATGATTGATGATATCTCTCATTCAAAGTTGCCCGAAAATACGATTGTGTCTCTTCTAGCTGATGGCAAGGGGGGGATATGGATTGGAACCGGTTTGGGGCTTGCCCACAAAAGTGCTTTGGGTCAATGGACTGTTTATAACATCAACAATTCTAAACTCCCTCACAATTTGGTTAATGCGCTTATGAGTGATGGTGAGGACGGATTGTGGATAGGCACTGGCACAACAAGAGGCGGGGATGGCGGATTAGTCCATTTAAGTCATACGGGTGTTTGGACGGTTTATACGCAGGATAATGTGCCAATGCTGCCAAGCAATGTGATTAAGAGTCTTGCCAGTGATGGCAGTGGTGGGCTATGGGTAGGGACTTTAGAGGGTTTGGTTCACAGAAGTCTTCGGGGAGAGTGGACACTCTTTAACACGACTAATTCTGGTTTGCCAAGTTCTTTGATTTCTGGCTTGATGAATGATGATCGTAATGGATTATGGGTATTGAGTTGGGGATTGGCTCATCTCACTTTTAGTCACAAAGATTTTATCTGTGAAAAAGTCCAGGATATCACAGACGCGCAATGTGCCGCTATCCTAGAAGGTAACCGTGCGGCTATTCTGATTCATCCCAATGGTAGTGGTACGGGCTATGAGCAAGATACTGGGGTTGATAATATGGCGACGCATGTTTACCAAACCCTCTTTTTAAGGGGTTATGATCATGATGAAATCTATTATATCGCTCATAAACCTAATTTGGACTTTAATGGCGATGAGGTAGCCGATTATGAGATAGTTGATGCCCCCATTACTTTGGAAGCGTTTCGCAGTGAGAAAAAGCCAATTGAAGCACTGAGGCTTAAACATCTTAAAGCGGCTTTTGAATGGGCTAAGGTGAAACATCATGCTAAAGCTGAGGAAGTGCCTGAAGAACCGTTGGTTGTCATCTTTGTGGATCACGGTTTACCTGATAAATTAGTGCTCAATTTAGATTTAGATGAAAAGTTGGATGAATTAGAATTCAAAGCCTTACTGGATGATTACCAAGCTAAAACGGGTAACCAGGTGGTGATTATTATTGAAGCCTGTCACAGCGGAACGTTGATAGATGCATTGCAAGCAGATGATCGTTTAATCATCACCAGCACGGATGACCAGGTTGCTTATTATATGGATGTTGGCTTCACTTCTTTTACCCGATTTTATTTTGATGATCTGTATCGTGGGGCTCATTATCCTGGTGGACTAGAATTTGTGAAAAATAATATTTTTGCCAAAACTGGCGAGCCATTTAATCACCAAAATCCTCAACTAAAAGGAAAAGAAAAAATACTAGAACAGTGTTTGAATGATTGCTATGGTCAACTTCATGAGCCTGAAATCATCCTAGAGAGAATGCCTCGTTTTGTTTCTTCTGCCAATGAGACTATTGAGTTAGCGGTCAAGATTAAAGATCACGATAATTACATTGACAGTGTCTCAGTTTCCGTTATCAGGCCTTCAGAGCTTAACGAGTATAATAAAGAAGGCTTTGAAGTCAATAAGCCGCTTTTTATTGAAAACCTGAGTCAAGGTGAAGAGGGAAGATGGTTTACGCGCTTCAATCAATTTACTGAACCGGGTGAATACCATTTTATTTTTAGAACTCAGTATCAAATTCGTAGTGGTAAAAGAACGGTCAGCACCTTAGAACCCGTCACCGTTGATTTTCAATCTTGTCAACGCCATGCTCAGTACAATGTGGATAGCAAAACACTGCACCTGCCAGCGATCAATATGCCCAATGAGAGTGGTGATGAAACGCTTTATCAAGCAGATTATGTTGTCATTAATGCTGAACCCATGATTTTTGAACTCAAGGTGAATTCAAGAGTAGCGATTAGGCAGATTAATTCTGATTGCCTTGCTCATTTTGAAGCCAGTACGAATACTTTATCTATTCCAGCAGTCGATATTATGCCTCATGAAAATGGGGCGCTGGATAGCTTTTATGTTGAATTGCAGCGTGTGCCTGAAAAAATGCCGTGGCAGTTTACCTTGAAGCATGTTATGTCGCTGAAATAAGGCTAAGGGTAAACGGAGTGTCAAGCTTGCCAACATTGTAAAGAGTGAAGCCAGAACAGGTTTTGCTTCAATTGTAGGGGCAATCCCTTGTGGTTGCCCTTATGTCGGCTTTCCCTACTCAAAGGATAAAATGATGACTAAAAACCTTGTATTCCATTATTTGATGTTCGTAGTTGCTTTAAGTGTGTTTTCAGGCCATTTGACCCAAGCTGGGGAATTAGTATTTGAACCGGCGGAACCTGTTGTCGCAGTGGGAGAGAGTATTTCTATATCTGTGTCTGACTCAATTACAGACATTTTTTGGCAAGTTGTAGAAGGTAAAGGGAAAATTCAAGGTCCGGTAAACAGTGCCAGAGTGACTTATGTGGCACCTAATGAAGTGGGACAGTATTGGATTATCCTGCTCGCTAAAGATAATAATACAGACCAGATCAAGTCTGGTATACTTGGAATAACAGTCTTATCAAAATCGGATTGTGAAAAACATCCAACTTGTGGTTATCAAGATGAGCAGAACCCAAAAACGGCGATTATTATACACGCTTATGGTGATGGTTCAGGGGGGGAGATTCAAGAAAAAACGCTAAAATTTATAGCCCGTTATGTCTATCAAGGGCTTAAAAATAGTCTATTTAAAGACGACGATATCTATTACCTACCTCCCAATGGGAATCGACAACAATTCATAGCGGCAGATGTCAGCTCAACAGCGTCTGAAAACAGCACACCACCGGCTTATCTCACTGTTGCTCATATTGAGGCCGCTTTTAACTGGGCTAAAACGCAAGAAATAGGAGAACAGCCTTTAATTGTGATTTTCATCGGTTCAGGTTTACCGGACAAACTGATCTTAGGGCCTTCAAACCACTTGCCTTCTAAACAATTCAACGCTTTACTGGATGATTATCAAACCGTGACGGGTAATCAAGTGGTTGTCATCCTTGAAGCCAGTTATAGCGGTACACTGATAAATCCTTTGAAAAAAGATGGCCGTATTATTATCAGTAGTACGGATGAGCAATTGGCTTACTACAGTCATTTTGGGCAAAATTCGTTTACCCGATTCTATTTTGATCAATTGCAAAAAGGGATAAATTACTGGCAGGCTTTGCAATTCACTCAGGCTATTTTTTCTGCCCTTCCGCCTCCCTTTAACCAACAACAACCTCAATTAGAAGATTCTGCCGGTAACGCATTAGCACAAAAGCTCTGCTTGAACCAATGTTGGGTGGATTTACCCGGGCCTGTTCTCAGGATACTCACCCTTAAGGAGATTGTGGCCCCTCATCAAACGGTTGATTTATCTGTCGAAGCGGATGATGTGCGCTCAGTTGAAGTGACAATTGCCAAAAGCTATTCGCGTCAACCGCCTATCATACTCAAATTGCGTGAAGAGCCGATGGGTAGTGGGCAATGGCATACCAGTTATAATGGTTTTATCACGCACGGTGACTACATAATCAATTTCAATGCTCAAAGTGATGATAACCGGCTGCAACGTTGTGTCATTCAAAACACTAACAAGGAACACTGTTTTATCACTCTGAAAGTAGTCCAAGGGGCCACTATTAATGGTAATATACTTTATCTTCCCGCACTTGCTGTGCCGGATGAGAAGGGGGGGGAAGTGTTTTTTCAAGCTGAGTTTATTCAGCATCCCAATTTGGGGTTTGAACTTGATTTCAATTCGCTGGTGTTGCTCACTGATATCAGTTTGCTTAGCGTTGCTCGTTATAACCCTGACACCTATAGCGTACAGATTCCTTTATTGGATACGCCCGATGCCATTGGCCAACAAGCTGCTTTGCGATGGGTGCCCGCGCCTGGACCGGTGTTGTTTGAATTGATAATAGAGAGATAATGATTTGGCGTTTTTTTATAAAACCAATCTCACGCTAAGACGCTAATACGCTAAGGTGTCTCAAGTTTGCCATTATCTATAAAATGTTGAATACTTTCAACGACTTTAGTGGGCGCACTTGAATTTTTATTGTCATCATTTCTTTCTATCAGTTCAACATGAACTTTTTGTTTTAAAGTCAGCTTATTTTTAATGATATTAAAATATTGATATTCTGTTTCTGCCCCTTCGCATGCAATCAGTACAAGCTTCTTTTCTTCTATGGAGCCTTCAATATAAGTCGTTGTATCAAATCCTCTCTCTTTAAAACCGCCCATTTTAAGGCTCCAAATCTATTTCATTAAGACGTTTTAAATATTGGAATGGCACCATATCTTCCAAAAAGGTATGCTTTTTCAATTTCATTGTCAGTTCTGACTTGAAATTGATTTAAAGAAAAAATCTTTGAACGCCCATTTTTATCTTTTTCAACAAACCAAATTTCATCTTTTCGCATCAAATCTAAATCTATTAAATTAGACTCATGGGTAGTCACAATTAATTGTGTTTTTGAATTTTTAAACTTATAAAACACTTCAAAGAACTTTTGAGTTAATTTGGGATGCAAACTTCTATCAAATTCATCAATAATAATGGTATAGTCTTGTGAAAATTTGCCAATTAATGGAATTAAATCAAATAATCGTTTTGTCCCATCTGATTCATCTTTCAACTCAAATATTTCTTTGATATCTTTACCATGAATTAAGCCCAACTTTTGAACTTTTAATTCATCATGAGTATCTTTAAATATCGTAAAGATGCCATTAATACCTTGTATTAATGAGACTTGATTTTCTTCTTTTAAGTCTTTTAAGATATCTTTTGCTATCTCTTTTTTTATCTTTTCAGGAAACTCTTTTAAACTGATTTCAAAATCCTCTTCAATTGATTCAATATCTATTATGCCAGTATCAAATTCATTAAGATATTTTCTAAAGGTTTGAGATAAATTTTTATCTGTACTGATAAATGATTTTCCCCCAAATTCTGTATCTGGATAGAGTATTAAGAGTTTTTCAGCAAACCAATTGTAAATCGTGTTAATAATTTGTATTTCTTCAATATCTAAGTCTTTACTCGCAATCTCTGATAAAAACAATTGATGACTTTGGTTTTTCATATCATCTGTATAGATTTCAAATCTATTTTTAATGTCATGATTTTTGATCAAAAGTTCGCCTAATGAGATATCATTACTTTTCCGTTCAAATATCATTTCAGGTAGACTTTTGCCAATCTCATAAAGCCACTCTTCAGAAATTTTTTGAGTATTTAATATTGAACTAAAACCATAAGAAAAAAAACGACGATTAAATTCAAATTCAAATTCAAATACTGTCGATTGATTTAAACTGTCTTTATCAAGTCTAAAATACTTTTTATACGTATCAACATTATTTAAGTCTCTTAAAATGATTTGTTTAGCATAGTCAATTGATTTAACGAGATTTGATTTTCCAGAGGCATTAGCACCATATATTGCGGCACTTTTTAAGATTTTGACTTTTTCAAATTCAACAAGATGTTCTGAATGAACTGTCGTTTTTCCAGCGGTTAAATCTAAGATATTTTCTTTTTGAAAAGACGAAAAATTTTCTACTGTAAATCTTTTTAACATTCAATAGTCCTCTTGATTAAATATGCCTATTTGATATGAGTATACCAATCGTTTTGGAATAGTGCGAACAGATTGAGTATATTACCTACCTATCCGTTTTCAAAAGTGCTTAGAATAAGGGATTGTTTCCACAATTTTCGTTCCAAATTTATTTTTCTTCCGTGTTATTGAAATTAATAATGAGCCTTTTTTTGGAAATGCGCCATGTATATTACAATATTTGTGAATTTGATTGACGAAGTTAATAATGGTTAATGGTTAATCAGTCGTTCAAAAAGGCGCATTAAAAAAAAGGGTCATATCAATAAATCTTGAAGGCCAAATTGTCGTTGCAAATTTATTTTGCAGCTTGATTTTAGTGACTGTTATTTTGCTTTTATTTGTTTTTGATCTTCTTTTAATGGTTATATAGTTTGTCAGATAAATCTCTTGGCCTTTCCAATACGGGATATCAAGGCGTTGATAACTGATAACTGATAACTGATAACTGAAAAAATATAGTTTGTTAGATACATAAGTTGGCCTTTCCAATACGGGATATCAAGGCCTTGATAACTGATAACTGATAACTGATAACTGAAAAACTTTAAATGTGCGCGTTTCGGATATGAGTCAAACGTTTTTGATTATAAAGGATTTTGGGGCCCTTTCAAATAATGGAAAAGCCCCATTATTTATTGGTGTCCCCA